>NZ_JBAVZJ010000323.1:0-5314 GCF_049588695.1 Robiginitalea sp. | reverse complement strand
AACTATGAGTGTTCGAAATTACGTTTAACACTGACCAAAATGAAATCCGCAGTAAAAATTACTGTCCGGAGCGTTCAAATCCCTTTGACGACGATATAATGAGGTCTGAATAACTACAAGGACTCGTTACTTTGGGAATAATCCGATATATTTAGGCGCCAAACGAACCAAACCAAACCGTTATGATTGGAATTCTGTCTTTTGTCGGATTTACAGCCATGGTAGGAATTATTTCCTACTTCGCCACCAGGTCAACAAACGAAAAAACATCAGACGGGTATTTCCTGGGTGGGCGTAGCCTGACAGCCGGGGTTATTGCAGGTTCCTTACTGCTCACCAATCTTTCTACGGAGCAAATTGTAGGACTTAATGGAAGTGCCTACCGGGATGGATTGTCCGTAATGGCTTGGGAGACTTTGGCTGCGATAACCATGGTCATTACCGCCCTTTTTCTTCTGCCCCGCTACTTGAAAGGCGGTCTTACGACCGTGCCTCAATTCCTGGCCAAACGCTTCGACATTACAACAAAGACAATAACCTCGGCCCTCTTTTTAACGGGCTATGTAGTGGTGCTGTTACCGGTGATCCTCTACTCGGGATCTGTAGCGATCAGTGGGATGTTTGATTTCCCCACTTTGCTGGGGGTCTCGGAATCGGCAGCCATTACCCTGTGTATCTGGGGGATTGGAATTATCGGATCCATCTACGCTGTTTTTGGGGGGTTAAAAGCCGTAGCGGTGTCGGATAGTATCAATGCAGTTGGCCTTTTGATCGGGGGGTTCTTAATTCCTTTGTTCGGCCTTATGGCTATAGGGGATGGTAGTGCTATCAACGGTCTTGAAACCCTTATGGCTGCAAATCCGGAACGATTTGATTCTACGGGTGAATCCTGGCAGGAAGTACCGTTTATTACCATCTTCACCGGGATGATGTTGGTGCAGCTTTTTTACTGGGGGACGAATCAGCAAATAATACAGCGTGCCCTGGGTGCCAAAAACCTGCAGGAAGGCCAGAAAGGGCTCCTCCTGGCCGCTTTCGTAAAAATTCTCGGCCCCATCATCCTTGTACTTCCGGGAATGATCGCCTATCACTATTTTGACGGTGGACTGTCTTCCAGCAACCTGGCGTATCCGGAACTGGTACGGGCGGTATTACCCAAGTACCTGGTAGGGTTTTTCGCAGCTGTGCTCTTCGGAGCTATTCTGAGTTCCTTTAACAGCGTACTGAACAGTTCGGTTACTCTTTTTGGTATCGATATCTACAAGCAACATATCAACCCTGAGGCTTCCGAACGCACCGTGGTGAAATACGGTAAGATATTTGGTGTTTTCCTCGCCCTTGCGGCCATGTTTGTGGCCCCGGTAATCGAAAACGCCGGAAGTATTTTTCAATATCTCCAGGAGGTAAATGGCATTTACAGCATCCCCATCCTCACGATTATCGTGGTGGGGTACCTCACCAAACGAGTTCCGGCTATCGCGGCTAAAATTGCCATCTTTCTGGGCTCCGGCCTCTATATACTGAGTCAGTTTGTCATTGGGCCGGGCCGGGTGGATGCTGCCCTGGCTGCAGCTGCGGAAAGTGGGATCACCGATGAGGTCGCCCTCAGGCAGATTCAGGCAGATGCCTACCCGCACTACCTTCATATCATGGCCATACTCTTTCTCCTCAATATCATTTTGATGCTTGTTATCGGGAAAATCTGGCCTAATTCAGTTCCCTTTAAACTGGAGTACACCAACCAGGTCGAGATCACCCCTTATAAGTACGTGAAGCAGGTGGGTATTGGGATTGTAGCTATTGTCGTCCTGATCTATATCTATTTTGCCCAGTAGCCGGTAGGCAGTATTACAGTGGAAATACCTGTACGGCCGGAATTTTGGTGTCCGATGCTTTGGGTTCTAACCCATTAAATATACCGATTGATAAGGTTTTCCAGCATCTCCTGTTTGCCGCTTTGCAGGGGAATTTCCCCCTGTTCCAGGGCAATCGTATGGAGGTCCTGAAGGGTTAATTTCCCTTGCTCAAAGGCGGCTCCCTTACCAGATTCAAAGGATTCATAGCGCTGCCGGCGCACCTGTCGGTAGGTGGAATCCCGCAAAATACGGTCGGCGATAAGAAGGGCCCTGGCAAAAGTGTCTGCCCCTCCTATATGCGCGAGAAAGAGGTCTTCCGGGTCGGTGGAATTCCGACGGAGTTTCGCGTCGAAATTAATACCGCCTCCCTGTAATCCCCCGGCTTCCAGAAGGGTTAGCATCATCAGGGTCACCTCATTGAGGTTGTTGGGAAACTGGTCGGTGTCCCACCCGTTTTGGTAGTCGCCCCGATTTGCATCAATACTCCCCAGCATCCCCCGGGCTGCGGCGATTTCCATTTCATGTTGCATACTGTGACCGGCCAGGGTGGCGTGATTCACTTCCAGGTTGAGTTTGAAATCGTCTTGCAGGCCGTATTGATGCAGGAAGCCGATAACCGTGGCCGCATCGTAGTCGTATTGATGTTTCATGGGCTCCATAGGTTTGGGTTCAATAAAAAACGTACCCTTAAAACCCTGGCTTCGCGCGTAATCCCTGGCCATACCGAGGAAACGACCCATATGATCCAATTCTTTCCCCACCTGGGTATTGAGCAGGGACATATACCCTTCCCGACCTCCCCAGAAGACATAGTTTTCCCCCCCGAGTGCTATTGTGGCGTCCATGGCCCCTTTAATCTGTGCCCCGGCCCGGGCCAAAACCCTGAAGTCAGGATTGGTCGATGCCCCGTTCATATAACGTGGATGGCTGAAACAATTTGCGGTACCCCATAGGAGTCTGACCCCAGAGGCCTCCATTTTTTCTTTGAGGTAATGAACGATCTTTTCAAGCCGATTTTCCGACTCCAGGAGCGTAGGGGCTTCAGCGACCAGGTCAAAATCGTGAAAACAGAAATAGTCAAACCCCAGTTTGGTGATAAACTCAAAAGCGGCGTCTGCTTTCTGGCGGGCGGCAGTCAGGGGATCCTCTGAAACATCCCAGGGATGCATGAGGGTGCCTGGCCCGAACGGATCTGCCCCCGTACCGCAGAAGCTATGCCAGTAGGCTACCGCAAACTTAAAATGGGCCTTCATCGGCATGCCGTTCACGGTGCGCTCGGGGTCGTAATATTTATAGGCAAGGGGATTGTCCGATTCCTTTCCCTCATAGGGGATTTTTCCGATTCCCTTAAAATACTCTCTGTCTCCAAGTAGTACCATATTTCTTATTTTTTCTGAAGTTCATCCTTCCATCTTAAATAGGCTATTCTGTAGTCTCCTACTTCCTTTACTGGCAGGACTGTAGCCAGATAGTCCCTTCCGGCCGTGTGTTCTAGATATTCCTCAAGCCCGAGCTGTTCGACCATACAGGCCCTCGCAGCCCCGACTGCCCCGGTGACCTCATACAGCTCAATGGTCGTCTGGCCCAGGGCTGCCAGGGTGGTGGTAAAGATATCCGATTGAAAGAGGTTGTCATTGCCGGCGCGAATCGTTTTAAAGGGCAGTCCGCTGCCTTCCATGAGTTCCATTCCGTATCGGAAGGCAAAGGCAATACCTTCTAAAGCGGCACGGCATAAATGGCCTTTGTGGTGACGGTTAAATTCAAGGCCGGAAAAAGACGCCCCGATGGATTTGTTATCGAGCATTCTTTCGGCCCCATTTCCAAAAGGAAAACACAACAGGCCGTCTGAACCCACCGGGACCGCCTCGGCCAGGGTATTCATCTCATCGTAGCCCGAAACATCGAGTTGATCCTTTAACCAGCGGTATAAGCTGCCCGCACCATTGATACAGAGCAATTGTCCGATACGCAGGCGATCCGGGGCATGGTTCACGTGCAAAAAATGGTTAAAGCGCCGGAGTTCTGCAACCTTAGGGGAATCCGTAATTCCGTAGAGTACCCCGGAGGTGCCTCCTGTAGCGGCAACTATTCCGGGTTCCAGGACATTCAGTGTAAAGGCGTTATTTGGTTGGTCTCCGGCCCGGTAGAGGATGGGAGTCCCTTCGCTCAGGCCGGTGTCCCGGGCCCCCGATTTACTCACTTTTGACTGATGGCCAAAGGTGGGGACGATTTCCGGCAGCAAGGAGTCCGGCATGCCCCAATGCCCGAGAAGCCAATAGGCGGGTTGTCCCTTTTGGAAGTCCCACAGAATCCCTTCAGAAAGTCCGCTTGCCGTGGTTTGGGCCTTTCCGCTAAGTCGATAGGCGATATAATCTCCGGGTAAAAGAAAAGTTTTGGTTTTATTAAAAGCCTCGGGTTCTTCCTGCTGTACCCAGCGCAGCTTTGAGGCTGTAAAATTTCCCGGCTCATTTAACAAGTGTTCCCGACATTGGGGTTCTCCCAATTCCCCCAGGGTTTGCTCGCCTATGGAAACGGCCCGGCTGTCGCACCAGATAATCGCCGGCCGAACGCACTGGCCTGTACCATCTAAAGTGACCAGTCCGTGCATTTGATATGCGATGCCTATTCCGGAAATGGCCCCAGGGGCTACCCTTGTTTTGGAAAGGACTTCCCGGGTTCCCTCGCAAATACACTTCCACCAAAGTTCCGGGTCTTGTTCCGCCCAGCCGGGATGGGGGGCATCTATTCCGAGTTCTTCTGCCGGGGTTTTAATTACGGCAAGGGTTTCCCCGGTTTCAGAATCGACCAGGGCTGTTTTCAAAGAAGAACTCCCCAGGTCGTAGCCGATAAAATACATAGTAATGGTGAGGTTTGAGGCGTAGTGCCTGATCTCCTAAGATAAAAAAACTATAGTATTTTCCGGTTGCAAACGTCGGGATTACTCGGCTTCCTCCCTGAGGGGCAAATATACTTCAGCTTTCCACCTGAGGGCATCACCACCCATGTGAGGATTGTTAAAGAAGACTTCTACCGGGGTTTCTTCTACTTCTATCCCGTTGCTTTCTGCGTAGTCTAAAAGCGCATACCACGCCCGGTCCGAAGTAATGTAGTTTCCATTATAGGTGGCTTTCAGCGCCCTTTTCGGAAAAATGCGATTGTATTTGATGTCCGGATGTTGGGGCAATTGGTCTGACCGGATGATAGGGAAACAAAAGCGGTATTCCAGACTGTCGGTTTTCCGGTCCCACTGATCAACCAGGATCATGGGCGGGCCGTTCATTGTGACGTTATATCGAACGAGTACATCGCTAAGCATCATATAGGTGTCCATCATGCCCCCCGCCTTTCCGTGCTGGTCTGTTTTAAGGTCCACATAGGCGTAAAACGTGCTGGGCATTTCGGCCTCTCCCTCGATATGTACTTTAAAGAGATCGATATGATCCCTTAGGTCATTGACG
>NZ_JBAVZJ010000322.1:0-7455 GCF_049588695.1 Robiginitalea sp. | reverse complement strand
CGGCAAAATTGGGGTACTTATCTGCTATGATTCCGAATTTCCGGAACTCAGCAGGCTCCTGGCTGATGAAGGGATGGATATCCTTTTTATTCCTTTTCTAACGGACACTCAAAACGGGTATTCCAGAGTAAGGCATTGTGCACAGGCACGGGCTATCGAAAATGAGTGCTATGTGGCCATCGCAGGCAGTGTCGGGAACCTGCCCAAAGTACATAATATGGACATCCAATTTGCCCAGTCCATGGTTTTTACGCCTTGTGATTTTTCCTTCCCCGCCAATGGCATCAAGGCAGAAGCTACGACGAACACAGAGATGATTCTGATCGCCGACGTCGACATCGACTTACTCAGAGAGCTCAATCAATTTGGAAGTGTACGTAATCTGCGAGATCGAAGGAAAGATATTTTTGACTTAAGCAAGGTCGATTCAAAAAGAATTTAAAAGTCTATTGCACCACCCGAAAGTCAATTGTACTATTTGATTTTCAAGGATTTACCTGCTTTTCTTTGTGGCTTGGATTTTGGTGTGTGGGTTCAAGGCCATTCACCGATTGATTCTGTCGTACATCCTGCAGATTATTTCACTTTAGTATCCAATTTCGATGTTCTTCTAAAAAAGGCAGATCAACGGACTTTCGCAGGCGGGAATTGCCATTTTTCCAATTAACTCCCGTATTTTTGAAGGAGAACCTCTATGAAAATTAACATGTCTGAAAATAATTCCTGTATCAGGAATGGCTTCCTGTGGAGCCTGTGTTTGGTGCTCTTCCTGTCCGCACCCCTGGCCTATGGCCAAATTGGCGAAGTCATACAGGAAAACAAAATGATTGTAGGCTCTGCCAGGGCTACGACATTGGAACTTCCCTTTATTGAATATGCTGAGGTAACAGACATGCCTCCCTATTACACTCTTTGGTATTGGGATGATACTACTTCGGACCGGAAGGTCAGGTCCCTGGAATTTTACGCTACCGATCTCGAACTCGATTATTTATACAACGTTTTAAAGGAGGGATTCGACCTCAGTATGCAGCGTATTGAAATTGGCGAATCCCGCCTGGTGACCCGTCGCCCTTTGCGACCCGGACAACCCTTAAAAATTAATATTTACTACGGGGATGATTCCGTCGGCACTCTTTACCTTAAAAAAGATGCCCTCGAAACCCTACTCGGGAATACCCGTAACCCTGTTCATTCAAAAGCTGACCTGGTAGGTACTACCATTGAATAATTCCAATGCCTTCCTCATTCACCCCCCGGAGGGCCTACTTATCTTCGTACAAAATTGGAGGTTCTGATCTTTTTCCAACGGAAAAACTCTTTAAAATCCGCCTAACCTAATCTGGTTTTTATTCCCTACCTTGAATTTATTACACCTCAAAACAAGGTCATGACGGAAACGAATCGGAATAAATGGGTGGTTCTCGCCTTGCTGACCCTGGTGTATACCTTTAGTTTTATTGATCGCCAACTACTGGTAATCCTGGCCGAACCTGTAAAGGCAGACCTCGGCTTAAGCGACACTCAACTCGGGCTCTTAACCGGCCTTGCTTTTGCCGCCCTGTACGTTACCCTGGGCCTTCCCATTGCACGTCTGGCAGATAAAGGCAATCGCAAAAATGTGGTGAGTGCCAGCCTGGCCATCTGGTCTGCGATGACCGTTATCTCTGGAATGGTTACCAGTTTTACCCAAATGCTTTTAGCCCGAATTGGGGTAGGGATTGGGGAGGCAGGTGGCAGTCCTCCCTCCCACTCCATTATATCCGATTACTTCCCGCCTGAAAAGCGGGCTACCGCCCTCTCGATTTACTCCGTGGGAATCTATATTGGGATTTTCCTGGGCTTTACCATCGGAGGCGTCCTGGCACAGAATTACGGCTGGCGCGTTGCTTTTTATGCTGTGGGGATTCCGGGGATCCTGCTGGCGGCCGCAATCTATTATTTCGTCAAAGAACCTGTAAAAGGGAGGTATGATCCACAAGGGGTAAGCAGCACAGTCCCCACACTATCCGACGTGATCAAAACCTTGCTGGGTAAAAAAACATTTATTTTCATCGCCCTGGGCTCCGGTTTTATTGCTTTCGGATCCTATGGGGCCGGGAATTTTCTACCCTCCTTCCTGCAACGTGTACACGGGGTGGAAGTTTCCAAAGCAGGATATCTCCTGGGCGTGGCCTTTGGAATAGGTGGCGGTATAGGTACGTTTTTGGGAGGCTTCCTCGCCGACAGGCTCAGGATCTCGGACATGCGATGGTATATCTGGCTTCCGATGGTAGCCGCTATTTTAGCCCTCATTCCCTTTGCTGTGTACGTGTTTTCACCCCAACTCCATATAGTCGTCATAATGGTTTTCCTGGTCTCTGCCTTGTTGGGTATCTACCTGGGGCCTGCCATCGCAGTGAGTCACAGCCTTGTAAGTGCCAAAATGCGTGCTTTTACTTCGGCAGTATTATTTTTAATTCTCAATATTATAGGCCTGGGCTTTGGCCCCTTAACCATAGGGTTTGTAAGCGATGTGCTACAGCCTGAGTACGGAGATTTAAGTCTTCGATGGGCATTTTGCTGCATCTTTTTATCCCAGTCCATCGCCATCCTCTTCTTCGCTCTGGCCTCAAGAACCTATCTGAGGGAATTAAAAGAAACGATACAGTAAAGGGTTTCGGGCATCCCTTCTGCTAAAGACATGCCCAATCAGGTAACAAGGCAGGTTTGCCATTCTAGCACGGCAGGATTTACGGGCCCTTCCCGGCGGCGACAAGGACTTCCCGGGAAGTGCTGAAATGAGCCTCGGAGGCGGCATAGGCGGTAGCGCTGGCCGCCGATTCAGCTTCGCGAATCGCAGCAAGGGCTTTCTGAAGGTAATTCTGCATACCTGAAAGGCTGCGCGAGGCATAGGCCCGTTTGGAATACCCGAAAGCCCGGTCAGCCAGATCTTTGACTTTTTCCGCACTTCCGGCTGCTTTGGTGAGGTACCGGTCTATATCAGCTATTCCACAGTTTTCAGCCCGCTGTCGGGCTTCTGCCGTCCTGGCTACTGCACGGTAGGCGGCTGCCAGGATTTCCCCTGAGTAAATCTGGGCCTTTCGGGTATTGGAGCGCGCAGTACGGTATTGCCTGGTCCGGTCCACGGCACTGACAAAAACTTCAAGGGTGTCTGAAAGTTGCAGTACCTCAATAGCCGTGCTGCGGACATTCTCAATATCCCTTTTTATCAGTTCACATTGGCCAGAGGCAGATAATGGGCTCAATAAGATAAAGCAGATCAGGCACCGGCCCAATTGCAGTAGTGTTATGGTTTTCATGTTTCGAAGTGTTCTCTTCTGGTCTTCAAGAAACCAAATTTCAGGCAATATTTCAAATTACACAGGATGAAATGTCCAATAAAAAGACCAGGTGCGCCCGAGGACAGATTGTATTTTTTTTAGTACACTTGATGGGTTATAAACATTTACTATCATGAAAGTACTATTGAGCCTTACCCTTCTTTTAGGATGCCTCACCACATTTGCCCAGGAAGATCTCTGGACCCCGGAGGAAATTATAAGCACCGTATATGTCAACAGTCCTGAATTCTCCAGGGATGGGCAGAAAGTGGTCTGGATGCAGCGCAAAGGCATGGAGAAGGAGGACAAATTCGTAAACCACCTCTACCTCGCCAGACTTCACCCTGATGGGGATACACCTAAAGTAGTACAGCTCACCCGATCCAAAGAAAGCGAATCGAACCCGGTTTTCAGTGATGATGGGGAAAGCCTGTATTTCAGCTCAACCCGTGAGAAGGGTAAAACGCTTTGGAAACTGAATCTCCAGGGTGGGGAAGCTGAAGCATTTAAAAAATTCGATAATGGCTTCAGCTCCCTTTCCCGATTAGGAGACAGTGCCCTGGTGTTTATTGGGGAAGAAGGGAAAACCCTTTACGATATTACCTATGAAAAAGACAATACGAAAATTGTCGAAGATACGGCCCACTGGAACCCACGCCGGCTTTTTACCCTGGACCTGAAATCCAAAAATATGAAGCGCCTGACGGAAAATAAATACCGCATTTCCAGCTTTGCGGTATCCGAAGATGGCCACTACCTCATTTACCAGGAAATCACATCCCCGGACTATGCTACCGACGGCAACCCCAAACCCAATTACGTCCTTATGAACCTGGAGGCTGGTTCATCCCTGCCCATCCTTAAAGGACTTCAGAGCCCTGGGGGCTATAGTTTTACCCCGGATGGCAAGGGGTTCTATTTTTCTGCAGAAACTTCTTCCGATCCCCAGTGGAATGGCGCCGGAATCCGGGAGCTGTATTACTTTGATTTTGCCACAAAAGACTATGTTAAGGTCCCCCTGGACTGGGAAAACGGCCTCTCGGGATCCTATTACCTCAACGGCTCTGACGTACTGGTACAACTGGCGAATGGACCGCTTCAGAAATTGCGCTACTATCAAAAAGAGGGGAAGGGATGGAACTGGAAGGATTTTGAACTGGGGGAACTGGAAGGGCACGTAAATGTTTTGGCTTTTAACCATAAAACCGATAAAGTCATTTACAGGTATTCCACGGCTGCCAAGCTACCCGAGTACAAACTGGCTCAATTGCAAGTTAACCGAAAGAATGTGGCACTGGAAAACCCGGTGACCCTGACATCGCTCAATAGCAAGCTCAAAAAGAAACCGATTGCAAAATCCGAAATCATCTACTGGACCGGAGCGAATGAAGAAGAAGTCAACGGTATTCTCTACTATCCAAAGAATTATGTGGCAGGCAAGACCTACCCACTCGTCCTGAGCATCCACGGCGGGCCCACAGGTGTGGATCAGGACGAGTGGTCCGAGCGCTGGTCCACCTATCCGCAAATCTTTACGGATAAAGGTGCTTTTGTACTCAAGCCGAACTACCACGGATCCGGGAATCACAGCCTCGCCTTTATCGAATCTATAAAAAACGGGAAGTATTACTCCCTGGAAGAGGTAGACCTCTACAACGGGGTGCAGCACCTGAAAAATCAGGGCTTCATCGATATGGATAAACTCGGGATCATGGGGTGGTCCAATGGAGCGATCCTCACCACCTGGATGACCCTGAAATACCCCGATATGTTTAAAGTGGCCGCTGCAGGTGCCGGGGATATTAACTGGACTTCCGATTACGGGACCTGCCGGTTTGGGGTCACTTTCGACCAGAGTTATTTCGGGGGGGCACCCTGGGATGACACCAACGGAAAACACTACAACGAATGGTACATAGATAACTCGCCCATCTTTGAGATCGAAAAAATAAAAACCCCTACTATTATCTTTCACGGCAGCGAGGATAGGGCTGTTCCGCGCGATCAGGGATGGGAGTACTACCGCGGCCTCCAACAGGTTGGAAAGGCACCCGTCAAATTCCTATGGTTTCCCGGACAGCCCCACGGGTTGCAAAAAATAACCCATCAACTCCGTAAAATGAAAGAGGAACTGGAATGGTTCAACACCTACCTTTTTAAGGAGGAAAAACCGGAGAATGAAGCCTTTAAAAAGGACAGTCCCATGGCTGCATTACTTTCCATGCAAAAAAACCTTTCTGAAGACGGGTTGATCGGGAACCTGCAGAATGGAGTCCTGGTCCCGCCAACGGTGTCCATGGGAAAAGACACCATCGCGATTGGAACCCATGAGGTCACCCGGGCACAGTATCACGCTTTCACCGGGAACACCTTTGATCGCCTCTATGCCAATTCCCCGATAACCGGGTTGGATGCATCGGAAATCGAGGCATATCTCGACTGGCTGAAAGAAAAAACCGGGGCAACCTATCGGCTGCCGAATACCAAAGAAGCAAAAAGTTTGCATAAAAAAGCCCGAAAGTCTTACAAAGACCAGAATAACCTGAACCACTGGGCCGGGTATGAGCTCACGGCCCTGGACGTCCCCGGGCTTCAGGAAAAATTAGAAGAGATCCGTACACCCCTTATCCACAATACGGGGCTACATCCTATGGTGAAATTAAAAAAAGAGGTGATGGTATTCGACCTGGGAGGAAATGCAGCGGAGTACTATCAAACCCCGTCCGGACTGAAAACGTATGACTATAGCGCTTATGATTTCGTGGACCCTGCGACCGAGGCGGTCAGTAGCACCCCGGAACACATCGGGTTCCGCGTGGTCAAAGAATAACCCCTTATCTTAGGAGGTAAATTCAAATGTATTTTCGTGCCGAAACCGCCCAGCTATCCTTCGAAAGTCTTTCTCAACGGGGAAATCCTGAACGCCGCCGATGCTAAAATATCGGTCTTTGACCGTGGGTTTATTTTCGGGGATGGCATCTACGAGGTGATGGCCCGGATCGGGGGACAGTTTTTCTACCGGGAAGCGCACCTGTCAAGACTGAGAACCTGCCTGGATAAAATTGACATTTCCTGCAACGTGGATACCCTGGAGTCCGAAATACCCAGGCTGCTTGAGCTTTCAGGCCTTGAAACCGCCGATTGCCTGCTTTATATTCAGGTCACCCGGGGGGTCGCACCCCGGCAGCACTCCTACCCCAGAGATATTCAACCTACAGTTATGATGTACGCCTGGGCAAAGACGCTGCCGGATATCAACGAAACCCCTGCCTCTGTAGTAGTTCAAAAAGATTATCGATGGTCCCGCTGTGATATCAAAATGACTTCCCTCCTGGGCAATGTGATGGCCAACGAATTCGCTATGGCTCATGACTGCTATGAAACCCTCTTTGAGCGGGACGGCATCCTTACCGAAGCCTCCCATTCCAATGTTTTTTTTGTTAAAAACAGGATTGTTTACACCCATCCCGCGAATTGCTATATCCTCGATGGAATTACCCGGCAGGTGGTGTTGGAGCTATGCGAAAAACTCGGGATCGAGGTTCGGCTGGAGGGCCTCCCTGTACAGGATATCCCAAATATGGACGAGGCCTTTTTGACAGGGACAAGCACCCAGATACTCGCGATCCGCAAGATCGATGATCATGTGATCTCCGGGGGTCGGGTGGGTCCGATTACCCGGAAATTACAGGAGGCATTCCTGGATCTCAAAAACACCGGGGCCTGAATCCGTAACAGGTCAAATCGCTATAAGACTTCCGAATTCCCGCGAATTCCTTAAATTCATTGATCTATAAGGAGGCCTGGGCGAAACCAGGTTTCCCAGTCTAAAGGTATGCTGCGTTTTTTTCGCCAACTTCGCCAAAAACAAATCTCAGGAAAACAGTTCCGGAGATATTTTCTCTATGCCCTTGGCGAAGTTCTCTTAGTGGTTATCGGAATCCTCCTGGCCCTGCAGATCGACGGCTGGAATAACAACCGGATTCAAAAGAAAAAAGAACTCCTTTATCTCAAAGAAATACAAGTCAGTCTTCAGGATGATCTTGAACTTATTGGAAATTCCATTGAATTTAACCACAGGAAAGATTCAGCCATAAACAGATGTCTCAGTAAAATGCTCGAAGCAGATTCC
>NZ_JBAVZJ010000321.1:0-3023 GCF_049588695.1 Robiginitalea sp. | reverse complement strand
GCCGTAGCGTATATTTCCTTTCTGAATATTACGGGTATTTCGTTACAGAGGATATCCCGGAGGACCCCACCGAAACTCGCAGTAATCGTCCCGAGTGTAATACATATAAGGGGCTCCAAACCGGCTTCCATCCCCTTGTTGATTCCAATCATAGTGTAAAAACCGATTCCGATGGTATCAAAGAGGAATAAGGAAGTCCTCAGGTATTTCAAGCGGCTTTGGAAAAGGATGGTGACAATGACGGTCCCCAGGATAATATACATGTACAAAGGGGTCGTAGTCCAGGTTACCGGGGTGTTCCCGATCAGCATATCCCTCAGGGTGCCCCCGCCTATAGCTGTGACCAGGGCGATAATCCCGACCCCAAATAAATCGAGGCGTTTTTCCATAGCGACCAGGACTCCTGAAATAGCAAAGGCTACAGTCCCGAGTATATCCACCGTCAGGTATATTTTTTCCATGTATCAAAAGTAGGAGAACAAAAGTACATCCTTCCGGATTCTTTTAGATAACACCGTTTCGAACAAACATTAATCTCGCTATATAATCCTTCTTTTTCAATGCGGGCAATACCTTCAGATTCATCGAAACTTCGTACCTTTTTGGCATTGTTACAATGCTCGGGCGCTTTCCGGTAATCCGACCCCAAAAGCGGTCTTCCGCGACAAAACCAACCCACCGGCTTATGCGATATTGCTATTTTCTTATACTGTTAGTACTCCCTGTATTTGTTAAAGCCCAACCCCCTGTTGAAGTCAACTCAGAGAGGCTCAATAAGACTATGGAGGAGTTGGCGGGCTTTGGCCGGAATCCCGACGGCGCTCCAAATCGGGTGGCCTTTAGCGATGGAGATTTAAAAGCCCGGGTGTATGTCCGGGAACTCATGAATCAGGCCGGTCTTGAAACTAGTATCGATGCTGCCGGAAATATTATTGGCCGAAAGGCGGGAAAAAGCCCCGGTCTGAAGCCCCTTGGATTGGGATCGCATATAGACATGGTTCCTTTGGGTGGAAATTACGACGGTTGTGTGGGATCAATGGGGGCTATAGAGGTTGCCAAAACACTGGAAGAAAAAGGAATACAGTTGCAGCACCCCCTTGAGATTATTATTTTTTCGAATGAGGAAGGCGGTGTTATGGGCAGCCGTGCACTGGCCGGAGCCTTGCAGCAAGAAGCACTGGGGGTAGTCAACACCACCGGTTACAGTATGGGAGCCGGTATAGAGCGGCTCGGTGGAGATACCACCCGCCTCGGTGAAGTCGTTCGTCCCAAGGGAAGTTTGGCCGCTTTTCTGGAGTTGCATATTGAACAGGGAGGAATCCTGGATCGGGAAAAACTCGATATTGGGGTGGTAGAGGGCATTGTGGGCCTGCGTTGGTGGGATGTTACGGTTAGTGGCATGGCAAACCACGCGGGGACAACACCCATGCGCCTGCTACAGGACGCTCTTTTGGCATCCGCCCGTTTTATTCAGGCGGTAAATGAAGAAGCCCTTAAGATGGAAGGCAAACAGGTGGCTACCGTGGGAAGGATTCATGCCGCCCCGGGTGCCCCCAATGTGATTCCCGGGGAAGTAGTCCTGAGCCTTGAAATACGAGACCTTTCAGATGCCGTCATCGATACCCTCTTTGAAAACATAGGGAAGCGGGCAAAGGAAATCGCTGAATCATCCGGGACCACTATTGCATTTAAAGCATTGGATACTACAGGCAAACCGGCACTGACGGCGCCCTTTATTCAAAAAGAAATCGCAAAGGCAGCGGATGCCCTGAGGCTCAGCCACAGACAAATGCAGAGTGGTGCGGGACACGATGCCCAGGATATGGCGCTGATCTGCCCGGTAGGTATGATTTTTATCCCGAGTAAAAACGGTATCAGCCATTCTCCTGACGAATATAGCAGCCCGGAGGATATCACCAATGGGGCCAACACCCTGCTCAATACACTCTTACAACTCGACAGTTCGCTCTCAGAGTGATTTGCCCGTAAATATTTACGCATGACAAATTTTTATATTTCAGACTTAAATCCATCTCACCTTATGAAAAAGCTTATTCTTTCTCTGCTTATCGCATGTACTCTTTTTTACACTCAGGCTCAGGAGATTACAGGTTTTGGCCCGGCTGCAGCTGAGGAACAGCTGGCTCTGGAAAAAGAATTTGATGCCCTCCTGGATCCTGAAAACCTGGATGCCTGGATGAAAAAAATGACCGAAAAACCACATTGGGTGGGTACTCCATTTGGGGAAGAAAACGCCAAATGGATGAAGAAACAATTTGAATCCTGGGGATATGACGCCCGGATAGAAACCTACCAGGTACTTTTTCCCTATCCAAAAGTCCGCCTGTTGGAGCTAACCCAGCCCGAGCCGTTTACAGCCTCACTGACGGCCGTGCCTGTAGAGGGGGATCCGTACACCGCCCAGGGAGATGCGCTCTTACCTTCGTATAACGCCTTTTCCAGGGATGGTGACGTGGAAGCCGAATTGGTTTTTGTGAACTACGGTATTCCCAGTGACTACGAAGAACTTGAAAAACTCGGCATCGATGTCAAAGGAAAAATTGTGATCGCCAAATACTACGGCTCCTGGAGGGGGATCAAACCTAAATTAGCGGCCGAAAAAGGAGCTATCGGGTGTCTTATTTATTCGGACCCAAAAGACGATGGATATTACCAGGGCGCCGTATATCCGGAAGGCGCCTTTAAAAACGCCACTGGGGTGCAGCGCGGGTCTGTCATGGATATGCCCCTGTATCCGGGGGATGTTTTGACGCCCGGGTACGCGGCAACCAAAGATGCCAAACGCCTGGAGCGCGAAAACGCCCCGACAATCACAAAAATACCGGTATTACCCATTTCATATGCCGATGCCGAACCCCTCCTCAAAGCGCTGAAGGGGCCCGTGGCACCTGCTAATTGGAGGGGTGCCCTGCCCATATCCTATCGTATCGGGCCCGGGCCGGCTAAGGTCCGGCTAAAACTGGAGTTTGAATGGAAACTCCAGCCCGCACACAATGTAATAG
>NZ_JBAVZJ010000320.1:0-4396 GCF_049588695.1 Robiginitalea sp. | reverse complement strand
CACAAGCCTAAAGTAAGGCTTTAGGACATTTAAAGAAAATTTGAAGTGTCGATTACGTTTTACTCGATAAAACCGGATGAATATTCTGGTTTACCCTGAATATGTTTTCAGGATCGTATTTGGATTTGATCTGTACCAGGCGGGCGTAATTATCCTTATAGGAAGCCATAACCCGTTCCTGTCCCTCCTCCATCATAAAATTTGAATAAGCCCCACCCATGGAATAAGGGTGAAGCGCGCTCCAGTACGCTTTGCACCAGTCCGTTATCTTACCGGCGTTGGCCGGATCGGGATCAACCCCAACGATGACCCCGGCGTATTTAGCATCCCGATAGGCCCATGGGGTGGCATCGTGTGCTACCCTCGAAGCCGCACCACTGATGGGGTAAAGGTGCATCTGTGACAAAGGTGTCGGGATACTCGAACCAAATTCAAGGTGGGCTGCTCCCACCTCGGGACCGAGGGAATCAAAAAAATCAGCCCTCCAGTACCATTGCATTCCTGATGGGAACAATCCGTCAAAAAGAGTTTGAACAGAAGGATAGGGCATTGGCCCAACATGCTCAAAAACAGGATTCATCGCTTTCACCGGTTGGAAAAGGCGGTCGAAGGCTTCCTGATCATCACCCGCATAACACCAAACAATCCCGCAGAATTTTTTCATATGTAATGACTCCGGAAAGGGAGGGCCCGGAATAACCATCGTAGCCAGAAAACCGTTTAATTCCTCAGGTGCCTGGTTGATAAACTGATCATACCATGCGATAACTTCTTCCGCGCGTTCAATGGGCCATAAGGTCGGACCTCCAATCACAGTGGAAACGGGATGCCCCTGGAATTTGAAGGAAGTTACGATTCCAAAATTCCCTCCGCCCCCGCGAATCGCCCAGAAAAGATCGGGATGGTGGGTCTGGTTCACGGTGACAAAGGAGCCATCAGCCAGTACCATGTCTGCTTCCAGGAGGTTATCTATGGTCAGGCCGTATTTGCGCGAAAGGTGCCCTACGCCTCCCCCCAGGGTAAGTCCTCCGACCCCTGTAGTGGAAATAATCCCAGCAGGGACGGCCAGGCTAAAGGGGTGTGTGGCATGATCCACTTCTCCCCACAGGTTTCCACCCCCTACCCGAACTGTATTATCCTCTGTATTTACACGTACATATTTAATGCCTGATAAATCGATAACCAATCCATCATCGCAGGTTCCCAGACCACCTCCGTTGTGGCCTCCTCCTCTTACGGCTATCAACATATTGTTCTCACGGCCATATTGTAATGCGGCAATCACATCTGCCACATCTACACACATGGCAATCACAGCTGGCTTTTTGTCGATCATCCCGTTGTATATTTTCCGGGTGTGATCATAGTTCGAATCTTCAGGTAAAACCAGATTTCCCCTCAGCGCACTCTTCAGATCATCTAATGCAGTTTCCATAAGCTTTGATTAAGTTGTTTGTTTATTACAGGTCTAAATTCATGGAATGCACAATGGGTTATTTACCCGTCCTGCTTCTTAAAACAAGAGAAATGATTCATCAGACGGATTTCTTCGAGAATTTAGGTGCCGGTGCTACTTAAGGTACGAAATATTTATCCTTGTCGCCTTATTTTCAGCTGATTAATAAAATATTGATCTAATGGACTTCTGGAATGTCTGACTTTCAGGATAAAGTTCCTGTTCCAGGGTTTTTCTGCTTCAGGTCTTTGCACAATGTATGAGCACCCTAATGAATCCGCAATGCTCCGGGAATGTTACTTGGGAAAACCAGGCTACCGCATTTCCAGTCGGAGGGGTACCTTACCCGGTTTAAGGGAGATCAGGGGATTAATTTCCAAAACATCGGCCGGGGTGGTGATTCGGTAATTCTGGATAAGCCAACCGATGGTCAGCATCATTTCGTTCATGGCAAAAACATTCCCGATACACATTCGGGGGCCTGCGCCAAAGGGAAAATAAAACCCGGAATACTTTTTTCTAAGCGCGGGCTCAAAGCGCTCGGGAATAAAGGCTTCGGGATTGTCCCACAGGTCTGGGCTGCGATGTAATTCGTAAATACTCAAAAGCCAGGTAGTCCCCCCGGGAAAGGAATGTCCCTGCAGCGTTTCCGGATTCACAGATACCCTGTCGATTACGTACACAGGCGGGAAAAGACGCATCGCTTCTTCGATGCATTGTTGGGCATAACCCAGGTTGCGCAGGGCCTTAAGTTTATCGCCCTCAAAATCCACCTGGCGGACTTCCTCGTACAAACGTTGCTGCACCCGGGGATGTGACGCAATGAGGAAAACAGCAAAACTCAGGGCATTGGCTGTTGTTTCATGGCCGGCGGTAAAGAGGATAATCAACTCATCGATCAGCTGTCTCCTGGGCATCGGACTGCCATCTTCATAGCGGGCATCGAGCAACATGTCGAGAAGATCCCCCCGCCTCTTTTCGGACTGCATCCGGTCTTCTATTAGTTCGTCGAGAATATTCCTGGCCTCCTGAGAAAGCCCAAGATGATGGCCGATACGGCCTGACAATTGAAACCACCACTTAAGGTAGGGTTGTCGCATTTCCCGTATCAGCATTCGCTGATTATCCTCGGTGATCTCCTGTAACCGGTTCATATCCTCCCGGAAATCTCCTGCCCTGAAAAGGGATTGGGCCACCACCTGAAAGGCGAGGTCGCTCATCTTGGGAAAGATATCGATAATCTGGTCCTCCGGCAGACCGGATAACTCCTCGCGAATGGCGCTGTACATCAGATCGAGTAAACCCTGTAATTGTTCCTTATGAAATGCCGGTTGAATCATCTTGCGATGTTTCCGCCAAAAATCCCCCTCACTGGTCAGAATCCCATGTCCGATATATTTGGCCAGGTCCCGTGTTTGCAATTCAGATTTTTTGTAATTCCGGTGGTTCTTCTGGAGGATATTTCGCACCGTAGACGGTTCTCTCGTGAAGACAATCCGCTTTCTCGGGCCAATGCGGACGATAAATGTATTGCCGTATTCCCCAAACTTCTCCTGGTGAAACGGAAGTGGATTTCTGAGGATGCGTTTGCGATTCTTAAATACTTCCCATTGAGAAACCTGATGGACCTCCCGAGGATTTCGATGACTTCCTACGGACTCAGGGCTATTCGAAGTCTTGGGTTTTACAGGCATTACAGGATGATAGTATTAGAATAAACCGGGCTGCTCGCCACCGCGAATTTTTCCAAGGTGGCGGTAGGCCAGTTCTGTAACCTCCCTGCCCCTGGGGGTGCGCATGAGGAATCCCTGTTGGATCAGGAAAGGTTCGTACACCTCCTCAATGGTCTCAGCATTTTCTGAAACGGCCGTAGCCACAGTGTTCAACCCCACAGGACCCCCTTTAAATTTATCGATAATGGTCGACAAAATTTTATTATCCATCTCATCAAGTCCGTACGTATCTACGTTAAGTGCGTGCAATCCGTACTTCGATATATCCAGGTCAATTTTTCCGTTTCCTTTGATCTGTGCGAAATCACGGATACGTCGCAGAAGGGCATTGCAAATCCTGGGGGTACCCCGGCTTCTTCCGGCAATTTCTATAGCTGCATCCTGGGTGATAGGCACTTTCAGGATTTCGGCTGAGCGCTCCACGATGGTAGCCAACAGTTCGGTGTCGTAATACTCCAGACGGCTGTTAATCCCGAAACGGGCACGCATCGGAGCGGTAAGCAAACCGGAACGCGTGGTGGCTCCTACCAGCGTAAAGGGGCTTAGGTGTATCTGTACAGAACGGGCATTGGGTCCGGACTCGATCATAATATCGATCTTAAAGTCCTCCATGGCGGAATAGAGGTATTCCTCCACCACAGGGCTCAGTCGATGGATTTCATCGATAAAAAGGACGTCGCGTTCTTCGAGGTTTGTCAACAACCCGGCCAGGTCTCCCGGCTTATCCAAAACAGGGCCGGAGGAAACTTTTAAACCCACACCGAGTTCATTGGCCAGAATATGAGCCAATGTTGTTTTTCCCAGACCCGGAGGACCGTGCAATAAGGTATGGTCCAGGGCTTCCTGCCTCATGTTGGCCGCCTGCACGAAAACCTGAAGGTTTTCCAATACCTTGCGCTGTCCGGAAAAATCATCAAAGGAGACCGGTCTCAGAGCCCTTTCTATATCGAGTTCCTCCTGTGAAAGATGATCGGCTGACGGGTCGAGGTGTTCATTCATAACAGCACAAAGATAGGGAAACTCAAAACGCCACCGAATCTGTGAAACGCGCTATTTTATTGAAATTCTTTGATATTTATCATGTTTTTAACACAGGTAATTCCCCTTCTTTGTACTTTAATTTCAAAAGCGTAAAAACACATCATTAAAATACTATTAACCGCCAAAAACACTTAACTCTATGGCTACATTTAACCTCTCCCAGTAT
>NZ_JBAVZJ010000319.1:0-9536 GCF_049588695.1 Robiginitalea sp. | reverse complement strand
CTTCAGATGACATCCCGACCCCTCGAATTCCTGTTTAAAGTAGGAAAAAATAAGATACGGCCGTGTGGGTTGAAGGTTAATCGGGGAGCAATGCCCCCCATCCTGTTCCCTCCTCCTGTTCATGAAGAATCCCCCGTCAAATGGCGGCAGTATCCCACGTCTCAAATGATATGAGACCCCTGATTTTTGAATCCGATGTCTCAAATCATAATATAAGTCGCTCAGCCCATCCTCCTGATCTACATTCGCCTTGTGAATCACAAAAAACTGTGGTCCGATTATAAACCTTAAAACAAAACAAGATGAAAAAAGTAGTAGTAATCCTAAGTATCCTGATGGCAGGATTTCAAGTGTCCGCTAAAGAAAAAGTCGAGATTTCGGCCAGAGCGTCCGTAGAGCTGTCCTATGCTGAATTTGCGAATTACGATGTGAAACTCAGTAATTCCTCTGGCAAACAAGTCAATGTTTCCGTACTGGACCCTGAAACCCGTAAACAAGTGAGTGGATTTGGCCTGGGCCCAATGGGCAAAGCTGTATTATATGTCGCGGAGGGTAACATCCTCAAACTAAAGAACACCTCCTCCAAAGCCATCAGCATCACCCTTACTTTTGTGGAGCGGGAACCCAAAGATGTAGCCGCTTCCAGTACTGAAACTATAAGTTTTACCTTACATAATTCCTCCATGAAATCTATACCGCTTATTATCCCGGGAGTTATGAAGCCGAACCTTTCACCCATGTCCAATAGCGGTGTCTCCCTGGAAATCGGTCAGAAAATCTATTATAAAAAAGGGGGGATCCGGATGCTGGTTTTAACCGTGGATGAAAGTGTACAATCCGGGGATAAAATAGACATGGCAAAGCGTATACGCACCCTCAAAAAATCAGAATAATTCAGACTAAACTTATTTGGATCAGCTATCTTTCGGGATAGCTTGTCTATTTGAAAACCCTCCTGTTGCCATGTCCCTTTACACCACTCCCCTGCAGATCGGTTATTTCTTCAGTCTTCTTATGTGGATTCTATTCCTGATACGAGGGTACAGGGAACAACGTCTTTCGGATAAACTTTTGGGCTGGATCATGTTTCTCCTCGCCATGGAGCTTCAGGATTACACTTTTGGTTTTGCGGGGATCAATGTACTTTGGAATGAACTCAATGGATTTCCCAGGGGTGTAAGCCTGTTATTCGGCCCAGTTGTTTATTTCTATTTCAGGGCGCAGGTGAATCGCTCATTCAAATTAGTAAAAAAAGATCTCTGGCACTTCGTGCCTTATCTCGTCTACTTTATCTATGAATTCTCTGCCTTTATACAAGGGCCCGAAGCGGTGGTCGAACGGTACGACTCCGATTATAACCTTTACTTTTCTTATATCTTTCGGCTGGCACGGTGGGCCTCTTATATTTTCTACCTGACCAAATGCCTGGGTATTTATAAGCAGTACCGGGCCTGGTCGCTAAACCAGTTCAGCAATACGGAACTCATCAATTTCAACTGGTTCAGGGATTTCCTGTATGCTATGGTTTTTTGGCTCCTGTTCCGCGAAGTCATGAACATCCTGGATGGATTTTTGGACCTTGAATTTTATCAGGATTGGTGGTGGAACCTTGCCCTGGTTGCGGTAGCCCTTTATATAGGTTTGGCGGGGATGGCCCAAAGGCAACCGGGGAAGATCGAATTTGATATGGACTCCCCGGATGGCCCGCCCAATCTGGTCAGGGATGCCGTCCCTGCCGGGGGAAAAACTTTAGACTCAGAGAAAGCCGCAATCGCTAAAAAACTGACAGTCCTGATGGAAAAGGACCGCCTGTTTCTTCAGCCCGATCTGAATCTTGACGAGCTCGCCCGGCACCTTCAGGTCAGTAAACCGCTCGTTTCAGCTACCATTAATCAGGTCTTTGAGCAGAATTTCAATGATTTTATTAACGATATGAGAATCGCCGAATTTATCCGGTTATACGAGCTGCATGGTGAAAAATATACACTGATCTCACTGGCTTATGATTCGGGGTTTAATTCAAAAGCTACCTTTAATCGCGCCTTTAAAAAAAGTAAGGGCACCTCCCCCATAGAATTTTTACGACAATAGCACGAAAATACCCGCTTCCGGCGGACAATCCATAAGGGCCGGCATGGACGTTTAAAGATTTTCAAGATGTTTTCTGCAACGATGATGGTTCATTCTTTTTTTACATTAAATCCCTTTTTTCCGAAAAGTTAGTACCTTGACATCCGAAGCAGGCATGTCTACAGTTCCTTAAAACCCATGACCTTTTACTATGAAGTATCTTCTGGTTGTATTCACACTGATCTTAGTACTGCCTCTAAAGGGGTTGGCACAGGAGAATCAGGACGAAGATGGCGGTAGCTCTCCCTATGAACTCATGTCGAGTTATTACTCCGGGCAATTTAAACCGTTCAAAAAAGGAAATGTATACACCGGCCTGGCTTTCTCCTTAAGCGACAGAAATTTAAGCAATGTGGACCAACTTGTTCAAAATGTCGTGGACGGTCAGGATAATGCTTTTAACATCGTCCTTAAAGGTGGCTATTATACCGGGGACTATGCGATGATCGGGCTCAATTTTGAATACGAGCAGAAAACCTTTGAAGGCACCCTTTTCCGGGATCCGGATACAGTACAGTCCCAATCCATTTCCCGTGCCTACAACTTTACCCCCAATGTGCGCTCCTCTGTCCCGCTGACCAAGTCAGAAAGACTTAGTTTCTTTACAGAAGTCGGTTTGTCGCTTGGGGTGGGAAATACCCTGACCCGGAATACCAAAAACCTGGATGAAGTTGAAAAAATATACAGTGATGAGTTCAATTTACGGTTGGGCATTAGTCCGGGCATCACATTTTTTGTTATTGAGAACTTCGCCTTCGAAGTACAATTGGATGTCCTCGGATATGAACTCAATATAAAAAACCGCGAGATCAACGATATTGAAGAATCCCGTATTGTGACCAACAATGTGGACTTTAACATCAATATCCTCACCATGAAATTAGGCCTGGCCTATTACTTTGGGGCGGGTAAAAAACGAAACTAATTATACAGTGTGATGAAGAAAATTATCCTGTATCTTTTTGGAGTATGTTCACTGGTAACCTCGTGCATCGGTGAAGAATACTTCGGGCAGTCCAGTTTTGGCAATATAAAGGCGATTACGGTGAGTAATCAGGCTTCGAACGCACAAATTCTCAATGATAGTATCAAAGTCCTGGTTGAGATCCCGGCAGGTGTGGATTTATCGACCATAAGAATTGAGAACCTGGAGGTATCCTCCTTTGCCAGAGCAGATAAAAACGCAGGGGATCTCCTCGATTTGAATACCCCCCAGATCATCAACATCACGGCCGAAGATGGCACCCTGTATCCATGGAGGATAGAATCTTTTGTAGCTAACGAAAACCCCCAATTAGACAATTTTGACCTGAATCTCTGGTACAAGACCAGCACGGACTATTTCGAACCCGGGGCGGATGCCGCCTCAACGATTTGGGGCACGGGTAACCCGGGCACCCAAATCCTCAATAAACTGGCCACTACCCCCTTCGATCTGGGTAATGACAACCTTGCCGCCAAAATGGAAACACTGGACAACGGCCCGATTGCAGGTGCCTTTGGCACTCCGATTTCTGCCGGATCCCTTTTTACAGGGGTCTTTAATTCCGACAATATCGATCCGTCCGATCCTGAGGCCGCTATTGAATTTGGAACCCCCTTTGCGGGAAGGCCCGAAAAAATCCGGTTCAAATTCTCCTATGTCCCCGGGCCTGAAAACAAGGACAAGGACGGAAATGTGCTGAATTTTGGCGATGCCTGTGATATATATGCCCTGCTGGAAGTCCGGGCGGGCGGCAATACGGAAAGGCTGGCGACGGCCTGGTTCCGCAGTGATATGACTGCAGCCGAATTGAGCGAAAAAGAAATTCCATTTACCTATGGGGAACTCGATAGCAGTTTCCCGGACTATACCCGTCCGGCGGATGAGGCCTATGTAAGTCGTGATTCGGCAAATTTTGTACTTCCCACACATATTATCTTTGTAGCCTCCTCGAGCTTCGACGGGGCCAATTTTGCGGGCGCCATCGGGAGTGTCCTCATAGTCGATGACGTGGAGATGGTCTATGAGTAGTGCGCACAGGGCGCCCTATCAACCATTGGGATGCGACGCCCCAGTGCAGTGAACTCTCCCCTGATGGTTCCAAAAAGCTTTCTTTTACTTAGCTTTAGGCTCGATAAATTCATACCGATGCAAAAGCAAATCGTATTCCTTTTAATATTTCTGTCCCTTCTGAGCCTTTCCGCCCAGGATCGTCTGACCGGGGAGACTTTTACCACACGCTCCGAGGTGCTCGCACGAAATGGTATGGCGGCGACTAGCCAACCCCTGGCCACCCAGGCCGCCCTGGAAATCCTTAAAAAAGGGGGCAGTGCCATGGATGCCGCCATAGCGGCCAACGCAGTACTTGGGCTGGTAGAGCCCGCCAGTTGTGGTATTGGCGGGGATATTTTCGCCATCGTCTGGGATGCCAAGCAGCAAAAGCTTTTCGGTTTCAACGGCAGTGGCCGGGCTCCCAAATCCCTGAATATCGAGTACTTTATGGAGCGGGATATCAAATATGTCCCCCTCTATGGCCCGCTCCCGGTTTCAGTCCCGGGTTGTGTGGATGGATGGTTTGAACTCCATAAAAAATTTGGAAAGCTCCCGATGAAGGACATCCTGCAACCCGCCATTGGCTATGGGCGCGACGGGTTTCCGGTATCAGAAGTGATCGCCTATGAAATGGCCTCCAACTATGAAGGCCTGAAGGATCAGCCCGGGTTTGCGCAGACCTATATGCCGGGCGGTAAAACCCCTGCTAAAGGAGAGGTCTTTAAAAACCCCGATCTCGCCAACACCTATGCTGAAATCGCTAAAAGGGGGCGGGATGCCTTCTACAAAGGGGATATCGCTCGGACCATCGATGCCTATATGAAAAAACACGGGGGCTTTCTCTCCTATTCTGATCTGGCCGACCATACGTCGCAGTGGGTGGAACCGGTTTCGGCGAACTACCGCGGATTCGATGTTTGGGAATTACCTCCCAACGGGCAGGGTACGGCTGCCCTGCAAATGCTGAACATCCTGGAGGGATACGATATTGCAGCCATGGGTTTTGGCAGTGCGGACTATGTACACGTGCTCACAGAGGCGAAGAAGCTGGCCTATGAGGATCGCGCCAAATTTTATGCAGACCCCGACTTTAACCAAATCCCACTGACCGAGCTCCTCTCTGAAGAATACGCGGCTATACGGAGGGGGTTAATTCAAAAGGACCAGGCGGCACGCTCCTACCCTCCAGGGGATATGGAAATCGAATCGGGAAATACAACTTACCTGACCGTAGCTGATAAGGACGGGAATGTGGTCTCATTAATCCAAAGTATCTATTCCGAATTTGCGTCCGGTATGGTGCCCGATGGGTTGGGATTTGTACTTCAGAACCGTGGACAGATGTTTAATGTGCAGGACAAAACCCATGCCAACGCACTGGAACCCGGGAAAAGGCCTTTTCACACGATTATTCCCGCCTTTATCACCAGGGATGGAAAGCCTTATGTGAGTTTTGGTCTGATGGGTGGGGCCGTGCAGCCCCAGGGTCATGCGCAAATTGTAGTGAACCTGATCGATTTTGGGATGAACCTGCAAGAAGCCGGAGATGCCCCACGTATAAGGCATGCGGGGAGTTCTCAACCGACCGGATCGCAGATGACCAACGGAGGTACCCTGAACATGGAGAGTGGTTTTGACTACAACACGATCCGGGAATTGCGTAAAAAAGGACATCGCATCTCTTTTGGTGTTGGAATTTACGGGGGCTATCAGGCCATAGGCATCGACCTGGAAAACCGGGTGTACACGGGCGCTTCAGAGTCCCGTAAAGATGGGCAGGCCGCGGGTTATTAACCCCGGGGAAATCGCACCGGAATTATTTCCTACTTTTAGAGGTAACCAACCTTAAAAACCCTTACCTATGAAGCCTGTTTTCACGCTGATTTTTCTCAGTATAATGCTCCTGTCCTGTAATTCCGAAAAAAAGGAGATAGCCTACCAACCCATGGAATACAACCTCTTTTTTGGCGATAACAAAGCGGGGTATTTTAAAAGCGGGATGACCGGGGATGGAGCGTATCGGTACGAGATGGAATACAACGACCGGGGAAGAGGGCCACATTTGGAAGAAACCATCCGTTTAAATACTGAGGGTTTCCCGGAAAGTATTGAGATTCTGGGGCACAATTACCTGAAGGATACCGTTAGTGAAACCTTCAGCAGTTCGGGGGGAAAGGCACAATGGCAAAGTACTTCTGAGCAGGGCAGTGCTCCTCTAATGACCCCAGCCTTTTATATTGGGGCCAATAGCAGCTATGGAAATGCAGAATTGGCAGTGCGTAAAATGCTGGCTTCCCCGGATCAGGCCACTGATATTTACCCCAGCGGTAAACTGCAAATTTCATCTGTTAGCCCTATGAGTTTTGGGGATACGCTAAATCTGAAGCTTATCGAGGTGGTGGGTTATGGTTTTTCGCCAACGTATTACTGGTTTGATACGGAAAACCGCTTCTTTGCAGCTCCCTCCTCCTGGCTCACAGCCATACGGACAGGTTTCGAATCGCTTTCCGAGGATCTTCTGGCCCTTCAACTGACCCGTGAAAAGGAGTATTACGCTAAAACAGCCACCGAACTCACCCAAATACCTGAAAGGACCCTGGTGATTTCCAACGTGAACCTTTTTGATGCAAAGTCCGGGGAGAACCTGAACAATCGGCATGTGGTTGTGAAAGGAAGTATTATAGAAGCCGTACTGGAGTCAGAGCCGGAACTCCCCGAAGACGTGGAAGTCATCGATGGAACGGGAAAAACCCTGCTCCCCGGTCTTTTCGATATGCACACCCATTTAGACCGCTCGGACGGGATCCTGAATCTCGCTGCCGGGGTGACCTCAGTTCGGGATCTGGCCAATTCCTTTGACCTTCCCGAGATTCGAAATGAGTTTAATGACAACTCCGTCATCGGGCCGCGCATTCTGGTGATGAGTGGTTTTATCGATCAGGCAGGTCCTTATGCAGGCCCCATTGGAAAAATCATCTCTACCCTGGAAGAGGGTCTGGATGCTATCGACTTTTATAAACAAAGAGGGTACCACCAGATTAAGCTCTACAGTTCCATAGATCCGGCCTGGGTAAAACCGCTGTCGGAAAAAGCCCATAGCCTGGACCTTAAAGTGAGTGGGCATATCCCCGCCCATATGCTGGCCCAACAGGCGGTAGAAGAAGGGTACGACGAAATTCAACACATCAATATGATCGCCTTGAACTTTATGTCCGACACTATTGATACCCGTACCCCACTGAGGTTTTCAATGATCGGGAAGCACGCTCATGAAATTGATGTGGAAGGTGCTGACTTCCAAAATTTTGTGAAGCTTCTCAAAACGCGAAGTATCGTGGTGGACCCCACGGTCTCCATCTTTGAAGGCATGTTGACGACCAGTGCCGGAGAGCCCGACCCTATGTTCGTCGAAATTCTGGATCGCCTCCCGGTACAAGTAAGCCGTGGATTTTATTCCGGGGGCTTGCCAATTCCCGAAGGGCAAGAAATGCAGTATAAAGCATCCTATGACAATCTGCTCGAGATGATACGGACCCTCCATGAGGCCGGTGTTACCCTGGTCCCCGGAACGGATGCCATGTCTGGCTTTTCGCTACACAACGAACTGGAAAACTATGTTAAGGCCGGTATTTCCAATGCTGATGTCCTTAAGATGGTGACGCTCACCGCTGCAGAAGTTTCAGGCTTTGGGGAGGAACTCGGCTCCATTGAAGCCGGGAAATGGGCAGACCTGATCCTGGTCGATGGGAACCCATTATCCGATATCTCGGATATCCGACGGGTGACACTCACTATAAAAGACGGCAAAATGTATTCCTCAAAGGAACTATATGAGGCTATCGGAGTCAAGCATTTTGAGTAAAAATGTGTTTGTTTTATGAGTACATTCGCCCGCAGAAAAAGATAGCTCAGGGCTGCCTGAAAACCTGTCCTGAGAATGGCGAATGGCCCCGGGAAATTCGGATAATCTAACGGCTTCTAAAAAAATGCCTTAAAAAACAGTTATATCCCGCATAAAGGATGATCGAAAATATAGAAAACATAGAGCTCCAGTACCTGACTCTTGACGATTATACCGCCTTGAAACAGGCCATGATTGAGGTGTATTCCAATATCCCGAATGCGTATTGGAAGGAGACCCATATCAAATCCCTTATCGATAAGTTTCCGGAGGGGCAGGTAGTGATCAAAATCAATGATGAACTGGCCGGGTGTGCCCTGTCCATAGTTGTGAATTACCAGGATTTCGACCAGCACCACACCTACAGGGAGATCACCGGGAACTACACCTTCAACACCCATAATAATAGCGGGAACGTCTTATACGGTATTGATATTTTTATTAAACCGGAATACCGGGGGTTGCGCCTGGGGCGGAGGCTCTACGATTATCGCAAGGAGTTGGCAGAGCGACTCAACCTCCGGGGCATTGCCTTTGGAGGGCGCATTCCCAATTATCACAAGTTCGCACAGGAACTTTCGCCCAAGGAGTATATTGAAAAAGTCAAGCGCAAAGAGATTCACGACCCGGTACTGAATTTTCAAATGTCCAATGACTTTCATCCCTCCAAAGTCCTCAAAGGATATCTGGAAGGCGATGAGGCCTCCAACGAATACGCCGTGCTTCTCGAATGGGACAATATTTATTACGAAAAGCCCTCGGTAAAGGCAGCTACTCAGAAAAAAATAGTCCGCCTGGGGTTGATCCAGTGGCAGATGCGTTTGTATAAAGACCTGACCGAGCTCATGCAACAGGCCGAATATTTTATTGATGCCGTTTCGGCCTATCGGTCAGATTTTGCCCTATTCCCTGAGTTTTTTAATGCGCCGCTCATGGCAGATGACAACCACCTCCCGGAATCCGAGGCCATCCGGGAACTCGCAAAATATACGCCCCAGATCGTTCAGAAGTTTTCTGAGTTGGCCATATCCTACAACATTAATGTCATCACAGGTAGCATGCCGGAACTGCGTGACGAACTCCTTTATAATGTCGGGTATATCTGTAAGCGCGACGGGACTACGGAACGCTATGAAAAATTACACGTTACCCCCGACGAGGCCAAAGTCTGGGGTATGCAGGGGGGCAATGAACTGCGCACTTATGAAACGGATTGCGGTAAAATCGGGGTACTGATCTGTTATGATTCCGAATTTCCGGAACTCAGCAGACTCCTCGCCGATGAAGGCATGGACATCCTTTTTATTCCCTTCCTGACGGACACCCAAAACGGGTATTCCAGGGTACGGCATTGTGCACAGGCAAGGGCAATTGAAAATGAGTGCTATGTGGCCATTGCAGGCAGCGTCGGCAACCTGCCCAAAGTACATAATATGGACATCCAATTTGCCCAGTCCATGGTTTTTACGC
>NZ_JBAVZJ010000318.1:0-3845 GCF_049588695.1 Robiginitalea sp. | reverse complement strand
CCGCTGCAAAACGCTTGAGGAAAGCCTCCTGAATTTGCTCGTGAACATAGACAATTTTAAGGGCCGTACAGCGCTGCCCATTAAAGGATAATGTCCCTGAGAGACATTCCTGGATCGTCAGTTCAAGGTCTGCATCAGGAAGGATGATCGCCGGATTTTTGGCCTCCAGTCCGAGTACCAGGCGGAGCCGGTTGCTCTTGGGGTGTTGATCCTGAAGGGCATTGGCAGACTTGCTATTTCCGATAAGTGCTAGCACATCTACCTTACCCGTCTTCATAATCGGAGCAGCTACCGCCCTACCCCTGCCAAACAATATGTTTACCACCCCTTTCGGAAAGCTGTTCTGAAATGCTTCCAGGAGGGGGGTGATCAGTAAAACCCCGTGTTTGGCCGGTTTGAATATGGTCGTATTCCCCATGATGATCGCGGGAATGAGCAAGGCAAAAGTTTCATTCAGCGGGTAATTATAAGGCCCCAGGCATAAGACGACACCAAGCGGTCCCCTCCGGATATGCGCATACACCCCATCGTGCTTTTCAAAGCGGGCAGCATTGCGGTCGAGTGCTTTATATTCCTCCAGGGTATCTTCGATGTATTCAACTGTCCGGTCGAATTCCTTCTGGGAATCCGGAAGGGATTTCCCAATCTCCCACATTAAAAGGGTTACAATTTCTTCCCGTCTGGCTTTCATCTGCCCCAGGAATTTTTCCATACAGGCGATACGGTCTTTTACCTTCATGGTCGGCCAGGCCCCCTTCCCTTTGTCATAGGCCAGGAGCGCAGCATCCAGCGCTTTCATGGCCTCGCTCTCCCCCATATCCGGGATACTCCCCAATAAGGTGGGTTTATACTCCGGGGTAGCCGAGATGGTAGAAAACACCTCAGAGGTCTTTCCCGCCCATTGCATTAACTCCCCTCCGATCAGATATTGCCTTTGATCTACAGGCGCTTTTAAAGTGAATTTGTCAGGGATTGGAGTAAAAGCATTCATGTTGTTGATGCATTTAGAGTTAATAATTCGGGCTAGCTTTCCGAGGGATCAGATAGCGGGTTTCATGGCTGTCATGGAAGCTCGCAGCCTCGAGCCTACCTGCTCCACAGGATGTTGTCTTATGGTCTTATTGACATGAATGAGCTCTGCATTGTCCACCGTTGTATCGCACCCTTTGCCGAAGGCTTTTCCGATGACCTCTGTAGAGACCGTTTCCATAAAGCCGGAAAGCAGGGGTTTACAGGCGTGATCAAAAAGATAACAACCATATTCAGCTGTGTCCGAGATTACCCGGTTCATCTCAAAGAGTTTCTTACGCGCAATAGTATTGGCAATAAGCGGGGTTTCATGAAGGGATTCATAATACGCAGATTCCCCTACAATTCCAGATTCCGTCATGGCTTCGTATGCCAGTTCTACCCCGGCACGTACGAAGGCGACCATAAGGACCCCCTTATCATAACATTCCTGCTCTGTAATTTCATCCTGGGAAGCCGTCGTTTTCTCAAAAGCTGTTTCTCCAGTAGCTGCACGCCACTTCAAAAGATTGGCATCCCCATTTTCCCAGTCCTCCATCATGGTTTTGGAAAAATTCCCACTCATGATGTCGTCCATATGCTTTCGAAACAGGGGCTGCATAATTTTTTTAAGCGTTTCAGACAACCTGAAAGCCTCAATTTTTGCAGGATTGGATAAACGGTCCATCATATTGGTAATCCCTCCGTATTTAAGGCCTTCGGTGATATTTTCCCATCCATACTGCACCAGTTTAGCAGCATAGGGTGCGGGTATCCCATCAGCCACCATCTTGTCAAAACAAAGAATGGATCCGGTCTGCAACAGGCCACAGAGAATGGTCTGTTCGCCCATGAGATCTGATTTCACTTCAGCGACAAAGGAAGATTCAAGGACTCCCGCCTTATGGCCACCGGTCGCCACGGCGTATGCCTTGGCACGGGCCAGTCCCTGATGGTCCGGATCGTTTTCAGGATGTACCGCAATCAAGGTGGGTACTCCAAATCCCCGTTTGTATTCCTCCCGAACTTCTGATCCCGGACTTTTCGGGGCGACCATAATTACGGTGAGGTCCTTACGGACCTGCATCCCTTCTTCAACGATATTAAATCCGTGTGAATAAGACAAAGTGGCTCCTTTTTTCATCAGTGGCATTACCGCTCCGACTACAGAGGTGTGCTGTTTGTCAGGGGTCAGGTTGATGACCAGATCTGCCTCGGGTACCAATTCTTCATAAGTGCCTACCTTAAATCCATTCTCAGTGGCATTGCGGAAAGAGGCTCTTTTCTCTGAAATAGCAGCAGGTCTGAGCGCATAGGCGATATCCAGGCCGGAATCGCGCATATTTAAGCCCTGATTGAGCCCCTGGGCCCCACAGCCGACAATTACAATCTTTTTTCCTTTAAGGGCCTTCACCCCATCTGAAAATTCCGTCGCCTCCATAAAACGGCATTTCCCGAGTTGCTCGAGTTTTTCTCGTAATGAAAGGGTATTGAAGTAATTAACCATAGTCCGTATTTTAAGATATAAGGTGTTTTATTATTGTTCGAGTTGAAATTTTTCCAACAAGGAGGAGATGGGCATTTCGGCTTTGGTCACCGCTATCCTGCCACTCCTTACAAACTGCATGATGCCATAGGGTTCCAATTCGTCATGCATCTCGTCAATTTCATGGCGCCGGCCGGTTTTCGCGAGTACAAAATAGTCCCGGCTCACCGTCACAATCTGGGCATTGCTCTCCTTGATGATATTCTGTATCTGACGTTCGTCGAAGAGGAGGTGTGAGGCAATTTTAAACAGGGCGGATTCCTGATAAATGATCTCATCATCCGTATGGTAAAAGGCCTTTATCACCTCCACCTGTTTTTCGATTTGGGAAACGATACGCCGGGTCCATTCGAGCGTCGTGTAAATCACAATCGTAAATTTAGAAACTCCTTCAATTTCTGATTTTGAAACATTTAAGCCTTCAATATTAATGTGACGCTTTAAGAATATTCCGGATATCCTATTGAGCAATCCCACATTGTTTTCTGAATAAACGGATATGGTAAACCAGGTTTTTTCCATTACTTTCTGACTACTGATTACTTCTTTAATTTTAAAGCCAATTGCTATTTAAGGCGGATCTCCGAAACAGATGCCCCCGAAGGAATCATCGGAAAAACATTGTCCTCCTTCTCCACCCGAACCTCCAGAAAATAAGCCTCCTTTGAAGCCATCATTTCTGCTACGGCATCAGCGAGTTCTTCCCGCTTATCCACCCGTCGGGCATTGAGATAATAGCCCTCTGCTATTTTGACAAAATCCGGATTCACCATAACTGTAGAGGCATACCGGCTCTCAAAAAAGAGCTCCTGCCACTGGCGTACCATACCGAGAAAATCATTGTTGAGAACCACAATCTTAACGGGTAATTTATTCTGATGAATAGTAGCGAGTTCCTGAATAGTCATCTGGTAACCCCCATCTCCGATCACTGCGACGACTTCCCGATCCATGGCCCCCATCTTGGCTCCTATGGCCGCGGGAAGGGCAAAGCCCATGGTGCCCAGACCTCCTGAAGTGATATTGCTTTTCGACTCTTTGAATTTGGCATACCTGCACGTGACCATTTGATGCTGCCCCACATCTGTAACAATGACGGCCTTGTGCTCCGAAGCCTGGTTAATTTGCTCAATGACCTCCCCCATAGTGAGACCGGGTTTGGCGGGGTGTATATCATTTTCAATAACTGCTTCAAACTCTTGTTGATACTTCTTGTGAAATTCCCCTACCCAGTCCGCATGGTTATTTTTGCGAATTTTTGGCAACAACAGGGATAGGGTCTCCTGTGCAT
>NZ_JBAVZJ010000317.1:0-4155 GCF_049588695.1 Robiginitalea sp. | reverse complement strand
CGGGGAGGTGCCGGATTCCCGATGGGTTTAAAACTCGAATTTTGTAAAAAGGCGGAAAGTGCTGTAAAATTTATCATCTGCAATGCGGATGAAGGGGATCCCGGCGCCTATTCGGACCGGTATCTGTTAGAACAACAACCACATGCCGTTTTGTTCGGTATGCTGGTTAGCGGGTATATCACCGGGGCACACCACGGAATACTATACATCCGTGCGGAATATCCCGAGGCCGTGGCAATCATGGAAAAAGCCATAGAAGCGCTCGATAAACAAGGCCTGGCCGGAAAGGATATTCAGGGGAGTGGCTTTGATTTTGAATTCAAAATCATTCAGGCGCAAGGCTCCTACATCTGTGGGGAAGAAACGGCCCTTATAAATTCTATTGAAGGGCAGCGACCGGAAATAAGGGTGCGCCCGCCCTATCCTGCCCAGAGGGGGCTCTTTAACAAACCTACTGTGGTGAACAATGTGGAGACCCTTGCGGCCCTGCATTTTATAATAAGTGAGGGTGGAACTGCCTGGAAGGCCCTTGGCACCGAAAGGTCTTCCGGCACCAAACTGGTTTGCCTGGATAGTTTTTTTAACCGACCCGGACTATATGAAGTGGTTATGGGTACCCCTATGCAAACTGTTGTCGAGGATCTGGGCGGGGGGTTTAAAGTTCCGGTAAAGGCGCTGCAGATTGGTGGACCCCTGGGAGGGGTTGTCCCGGTAGGGAAACTGGGGGAACTTACCCTCGATTTTGAGTCCTTTGCAGCCGGGGGGTTTCTATTGGGTCACGCTTCAATCGTCAGCATCCCGGAAGACTATCCCATGATTCGATACATCCAGCATTTATTTGATTTTGCCGCCTATGAGAGTTGCGGTAAATGTTTTCCCTGTCGCCTGGGGACCAAGCGGGGGCATGAAATGGCCACCCGGGCTATCGACGGGACGTATACCATTGACAGGACCCTTTTTAGCGACCTTTTGACTACCCTGAAAGAGGGTTCCCTATGTGCCCACGGGGGGGGTATACCCCTTCCGATACAGAATATTTTACAGTATTTCGATGCTGAATTAAAAGCGTATTTCAATTAAGTGAGAGCCATGAAGAAAGCCTTTATCAATGACGTAGCCCATCCGATCACCCCGGGAGAAACCCTGCTCTCTTTTATCCGTCGGGAAGCAGATGCCAGTCTTGTCCCCACCCTATGCGATGCCCCGAATTTGGATCCTTTCGGAGCGTGCCGGGTCTGTAGTGTTGAAGTTGCCCTGGAGAAGGACGGCCCGGTTAAAACCATGGCGTCCTGCCATACTCCCGTGGCGGAAGGCCAGTACATTTATACCAGTACACCCAGCGTACAGAAACTCAGGAAAAATATTATTGAACTGGTCCTTACAGACCATCCCCTGGATTGCCTCACCTGTGAGGTCAACGGGAATTGCGAACTGCAAACAGTGGCTGCCCAGGTCGGGATTCGCGAGGTCAGGTATCCGGAAGGCGAAAACCACCTCCATAAAACCAAGGACCTCAGCCATCCCTATATGACCTCAGACCTCAGCAAGTGTATCAACTGCTATCGGTGTGTACGGGCCTGTGATGAGGTGCAGGGTGAATTTGTGCTCAGTATGGCCGGCCGGGGCTTTGACGCCCATATTATCAAAGGCCTGGACCAAACGTTTATGGATTCGGATTGTGTGAGTTGCGGCGCCTGTTCCCAGGCGTGCCCTACTTCTGCCATTTCCGATATCTTCCAGTCCAAATCCGTTCAGGCGACTGAAAGTACCCGGACGGTTTGTACCTATTGTGGTGTCGGTTGCAATTTGGATATCGCCACCACCAATGGTGAAATCCTGGCTATTACGGCCCCATATGACGCCGAGGTCAACCAGGGGCATACCTGCCTTAAAGGGAGGTTTGCTTTTAAATTCTACGATCACCCCGAACGCCTGGATGCCCCCATGATCAAGCGGGATGGGGTTTTTGAAAAGGTGAGTTGGGATGAGGTGTACGACTACATCACCGACAAGTTCAAATACTTCAAGGAAACATTTGGCCCGGATAGTATGGCCGGTATTTCCTCTTCCCGCTGTACCAACGAGGAGAATTACCTCATGCAGAAATTCTTCAGGGCGGTGATTCAGACCAACAATATCGACGGCTGTGCCCGGGTGTGTCATTCGCCCACGGCCCTGGGTATGCAGCGGACTTTTGGAACGGGTGCCGCCACCAATTCCATCGATGATTTGAAGGATACGAATTGTATTTTGGTCATCGGGGCGAACCCGACGGATGCCCATCCGGTTACCGGTGCCAAACTGAAGCAATTCGCCATGAAATCCGATAATGTATCCATCGTTATCGATCCGCGGCGCACTGAATTGGCCCGATATGCTACACATCATCTGGCCCTTCGTCCCGGTACCAATGTGGCCGTGCTCAATATGATGATGTATTATATTGTACACGAAGGCCTGGTCGATATGGACTTTGTAGGCAGGCGGACGGAAGGGTATTCCGACTTTATCGATGAACTCCTTTCTATAGATATAGACAGGCTCGAGGCGGTAAGCGGGGTGCCCAGGGAGGAAGTCCGGGCCGCGGCAATAGCCTATGCCACTGCCCCCAATGCCATGTCCTTTCACGGACTGGGCGTTACCGAACACTCCCAGGGAACCTTTACCGTTATGCAGATTGCCGACCTGGCCATGCTTACCGGGAATATTGGACGCAGGGGGGTTGGCGTGAACCCCTTACGCGGACAGAACAATGTACAGGGAAGCGCAGATATGGGCGTGCAGCCGCATCAGGGCGCGGGATATCTCGATGTGACCCGGCCGGAAATCAACCAGCGCTACAACGAATTTTACGGCAGTGAACTGCCGCTGCATATCGGGTATAAGATCCCGGAAATGTTTCAGGCCGCTTTGGATGGAAAGCTGAAGGCCCTATGGGTTATTGGGGAGGATGTGGTGCAGACCGATCCGAATACAAAGAAAGTGATACGCGCCCTGGAGGCCACAGATTTGGTCATCGTACAGGAACTCTTTATGACCGAGACGGCCAAATACGCCGATGTCATTCTTCCCGGGGCTTCATTTTTGGAAAAGAGCGGGACCTTTACCAATGGGGAGCGACGGGTTCAGGCCGTCCGACAGGTGGTCGATCCTATTCCGGGTAGTAAGCCCGACGGACAAATCATCGTGGATATTATGAACCGCATGGGATATCCACAACCCGAATACACCCCGGATGGGATGCTGGACGAAATTTCACAGATTGTACCGTTTTTTGCGGGTATCCGATGGGAACGTTTGGGGAATAATGGGCTGCAATGGCCTGTCAGCCCCGATGGAACGGATACCAAGATTTTGCATGAGCAGGAGTTCAAGCGGGGCCTGGGCTATTTTGAGTTTCACTCCTGGGAGGAGAGCCAGGAGATTCAGGAGCACGGCAAGAAGTACCCCTATATCCTGACCACCAATCGGGAGTTGGAACACTACAATTGCGGTGCCATGACCCGGAGAACCGCCAATGAACAAATTCTCAAAAGCGACTACCTGATGATTCACCCGAAAGACGCAGAGGACAATCGGATCGAGGATGGCGATTTCGTCTGTCTGGAATCCCCCAGGGGAAAAGTGGATGTAAAAGCGCGTATTACCGATGAGGTCAAGCCCGGAGTTTTGAGTACAACCTTCCATTTCCCGGATATCATGGTCAATACGATCACCAGCGATGTACACGATTCAGAGGCGATGTGCCCGGAGTATAAGGTAGTGGCCGTTCGAATTCGTAAATCCAAGGGGAAATTCAAACAGCTCCTGCAGGATCGTTAGTCCGAATTTCGCATAATGTAGTGGGAAGAGAAAAGAAAGAGTAGGGGATTTATTACATTTGCGAGCTAAGTACGAAACTATCATGAAGGCATATATTTTCCCAGGTCAGGGAGCCCAGTTTAGCGGAATGGGTAAAGACCTGTATGAAGGATTTCCGATGGCACAGGAGCTTTTCGAACAGGCGAACGATGTCCTTGGTTTTTCGATCACTGACATCATGTTCGAAGGCACTGCTGAGGATCTCAGGCAAACCCGGGTAACACAACCAGCAATTTTTCTGCATTCGGTAATCCTAAGTAAGGTCCAGGGGAGTTCGTTCGCCCCGGATATGGT
>NZ_JBAVZJ010000316.1:0-1750 GCF_049588695.1 Robiginitalea sp. | reverse complement strand
TGGGCGTCGACAACCTGACGGTGCACTACGAAGCCTGTACGCACTTGCACCGCACCCTGCAGGCTATTCGCAATACCGGGATGAAAGCGGGTATTGCACTCAATCCCCACACACCGGTATCCTTGCTTGAGCATTCCCTCGAGGGTACGGATCTGATATGTGTAATGAGTGTAAACCCCGGGTTCGGCGGACAATCTTTTATTGAAAACACCTATGAAAAGGTTCGTGAACTCCGGTCTATGATCGATTCCAAAGGAATGAAAACGCTTATTGAGGTCGACGGGGGGGTAACCCCGGACAACACTGCTAAGCTGGTTCAGGCGGGAGCAGACGTCCTGGTGGCTGGGAGCGCTGTTTTTCGTTCAGAAGACCCCAAGGCGACCATAGCCCAAATGGCTTCTACAACCGTTTACTGATACTGTTTAAGCAGGTATTTAATCAGATCGGTAGTCGTTACAATTCCCACGAGATCGCCCTGGTCTACCACAGGAACTGCGTGGAATTCCCGGGCAGCCAATAGCTCAGCTACTTCCTTGATACTGGTCTGTGGACTTACAGATCTTATTTTTTTCGCCATCACTTGAGACAGGGTAAACATTTCGTAAACCACGGATTCAATATCGTCCTCTTCCTCATAAGCGCCGTCGGCAAAACTGATTCGAAGTAAATCCGTCAGGCTTAACATTCCCACAATTTTATTCTGACCTTCAATCACGGGAATATGGCGAATTTTATGTTTTTTAAACAGATGCTCGGCCTTTTCCAGGCTATCTGTAGTGTTGAGTATTACGAGCTGTGTACTCATAATAGTCGAAACCGGGATGTTTTGGGGAATGCTCATTTTAATAGGTGTTACGATTATTCAGGATTAAAGATCACTTTTATTCAAGGGAAAAAGTATGACAAATATCATTCAGGAGTCGGGTTCTTCTCCTGCCCTATCGGAGGATAAAACCGAATTAGCTAGCTTTGTACATCAGGAGCAAACACCGTAACCCCCATTGTAATGACGGATTTATTGATTATCGGAGGTGGTCCCATTGGCATTGCCTGTGGTCTCGAGGCGAAAAAGAAAGGGGTTTCGTACAGAATACTAGAAAAGGGACCCATTGTTAATTCCTTGTTCAACTATCCGGTGAACATGCAGTTTTTTTCTTCATCCGAACGTTTGGAAATTGACGACATTCCCTTTATCAGTAATGAGGCCAAACCCAAGCGCAATGAAGCCCTGGAATACTACAGGCGGATTGTCACCTCCAACGCATTGAATCTGCAGCTCTTTGAGGAGGTTACTTCGATTGTGAAAGAAGGAGATTTGTTTTCGGTAGCCACACCTAAAGCCACCTACGCGGCCCGGAACGTGATTATCGCGACCGGTTTCTACGACTTGCCGAATCTCCTGGATGTACCCGGGGAAGACCTGCAAAAAGTATCGCACTATTACAAGGATCCCCACTTTTACGCCGGGCAGAAACTGGCTGTGGTGGGTGCGAGTAATTCGGCCGTGGATGCCGCCCTGGAGTGCTGGCGAAAGGGAGCAGAAGTGACCCTGATCGTCAGAGGTCCTGAAATAGGGAGGCGTGTAAAATACTGGGTACGTCCGGACATCCTCAACCGTATAGAGGAGGGAAGTATCCGCGCATATTTCAGCAGTACCATTCAGGAAATTCGAAAGGAGCAAATTGTATTGGACACTCCGGAAGGCACCGTGATGCTCCCTAATGATTTTGTTCTGGCCCTTACTGGATAT
>NZ_JBAVZJ010000315.1:0-2726 GCF_049588695.1 Robiginitalea sp. | reverse complement strand
AAAAGCTGATTCCATTAACGAAATTTCCTTATTGGAAATCCCTATTCCCTTAGCCAAAGTTTTCCAATCCCGAACTACCGTTAAAACCTCATTGATGATGGCATCCATTTCATCTCCACTTAAGCGGAAAAATTCCCCAACGCTCTTCGCCAGTCCAAAATCCAGGGCATTGTCATCCATATCGATATTGAGTGCCAGTCCGTCCTTTTCAATAGAAGGATTTAAGTCGTAAGCTGGCGATAGTTCCCACCCTTTTTCATTGAGGATAAATCCGTGGTTACGCAGATGGTCGTCCGTATTAGATATGGTAATATTGAAGACTATTCTACGCCATAGTTGGTGCAAATTGGCCTTAACATTGGTTCCATAATTCTCGATGAAATCAACAATATCAAGATAACTTGCCGTTTGGTTTTTAAGTGTTTCCTCATTGTTTCCGGTCATTGTCATTGCCGAAGCAAAATGGATTCGCCCACCGTCCTCACGGTCAAAACGTTTGGTGAGGAAGGTGTGATAAGAGCCTGAAATCTTTTGTATTTTTGATTCTGCCATTTCTATGCCACTGGCAATGGCCAATTTATAGGCAAGATATTCCCAAGCCGCCTTGTCCACGGTATCCGTTTTTGAAGGGAACTTCGCAATCCATAGGCTTTTTTCTTTCCCCAGGATATTTGCTTTTGGTCGCGCACCACCCAAGGATGAACCTGGTGCTATCAGAACCGCTAACCATTGCTTTGTTTCTTCATTTTGGGTATCGCTTTCAAGCTGTTCAACGGCTTTTTGCAAATCACCAAGGGACGACCAGGGTGGCGTAGGGTTTTGGTCATCATCATCCATGAATGGGCCGTCCAGTTCTGTCTTAAAGCGAAGTGCACCCATTCGACTCTCATCATAGACCCCGAGCAAATAGTCTATTTCATTAAGCGTTTTCGCCTTCTCACCACGTTCCCTGGCGTCTTGCGCTTCTCGGCGTTTCATCAGGGTCTTTCCCCAAGTGTCGGGCATACTGTCCAGGAATATCCCGAAGTTTTCTTTGTCAGTCGGATATTGAGGCCCTGAATAGAACGCAATATCTGGGTCAAGATTTTGATAAAGGCCTTTATTCAACCAATCCTTATTGTACTCAAAACTGAACGCCTTTTTTCCTTTCGCGAAATGTGCTGAAAGAACACCCATCTGAATAGGGCCATTTAGACCAGCCCAGTCCGCATACACATAAATATCAAATTTCCCTTGAGCCATATCTTATAGTAAATCCAAGTCTTGAAGTTTGCGACCAAATTCATCATCCTGGGCAATTTTCGAAAAATCGTTTTCAAGATTCAACACTTTGAGTACATTGAAATAGATACCTATGGCCACAGCTGGGTCACCCTTTTCAATTCGGTGCAGCGTTGCACGGTGTATGCCTGCACGTTCCGAAACCTGTTCTGCGGTCAGCTTCCTGCGCTTACGTGCGAGTTTGATATTTTCACCGATACCATCAAATATCTTTTGATATTTGGGAAGTATTATAGCTTTCTTTGAGTTCATATTGTCGCTTATTAACGACAAATATAGTATTTATGTTGTAAATAAGCGACATTTTTGAGTTTTGAATAATAAAGAAGAGCCGATGCGAATGCCGACCCTCTTTGAACAACAAAACCTCAACACCCCAGGGCCACTAACCCCTTCTCAACCCATTACCTACTTTTTCGTACTTTGACACTCCAACCAACCAACCCATGCTCCGCTTCTTCCGGAAAATCCGCCAACGTATGCTACCCGACAATAAGTTCAGCAAATACCTGCTCTATGCCATAGGGGAGATATTACTCGTTGTTATCGGCATTCTAATAGCCCTGCAGGTGAGCAACTGGAATGAAAATATGCAGGAAGAAAAGGCGATTCACAAAGTTTTAATCGAGATTAAAGAAGATTTAATTCATGATAAAGCAGAATTAAAATTGAGTTTGGAAGTACATTCCAAAGATTTGGAAGCACAAAATAGAGTCATTAAAGCTTTGGAAAATAAGACTGGTTTTAATGAAAAAATGCGTTCTGATTTGGGACACATTTACTTGTCTCACTATTTCTTTTCCGTTTCAAAAGGTTATAATCTCCTCAAAGAGATTAATCTTACCTCACTTAAAAACAAAGAACTTCGTATTTCCCTCACCCGGTATTACGAAAATGATATTCCCAGGGTCCATCTCGAATTCGCTGATGATAAGATGGAGTTTGAAAACTACTGGCTGCCCTACGTAAGAATACACTTTAAAGAATGGGAATTTGGGGAATATGCAGTTCCCCATGACTATGATCAAATTGTAAACGACAGGGAATTGTTGACCGCAACCAAAAGAAACAGCATCAACTTAAGAAATACCGTAAATGCATTGGAGGCCGCCCTGGATTCCGCAATTAAATTAATAGAGCTCTTACCGGACGATTCTATAATGGAAATGAAATAACGAAAGGCTAATAAGGTACATAAAGCAATAAAACGCCGTTTATACGAGCCCTTGCACCTCATCACTAACCCATGATAAAACACACCAAATAAATGAAACCCAACACCAACCAACCCAACCCAAAACCCCTCCTAAAAACCCTATCCCTATTCCTCTTACTACTCTGTTCAACCTTCACCACCGCCCAAAACAAAGATTACAGTGAAGTAGTCTCCAAAAAAGCAGACCAGATGGAACAAAAGGTTATCGATTGGCGACATGATATTCACC
>NZ_JBAVZJ010000314.1:0-3849 GCF_049588695.1 Robiginitalea sp. | reverse complement strand
AAAAATTCTATGATCATGAAAAACAGACTTTTAACACTTACACTTTCCATAGCCGTCAGCAGTTTGGCCTACGGACAATATTCGGGGCAAATCCAAACGACTATGGGCGGCGGCGGTGCAGCTCAGGGAACTACGGCGGGAGCGATTGCTACCCTTTTGGGTCCTATATCGGAAGCCTCTCAAAAACGAAATATCGAATGGGAAAGCTTTGCGGGATCACCATACACAGATAATGAGTACAAACTCGCGGAACTCTTTTACAAAGACGAGAAAGTGGGGCCCGTTTACTACCGTTACAATGCCCTGAACGAGGAAATTGAAATCAAGGAAAACCCAATGGATGAAGGAGTGCGCGGTCTGAGCCGGGATAAAAACATCATCCTTAAGGTCGATGGGAACCCTATGCTGTTTAAAACCTTTATCGATAAAGAAGGAAAAACACTTAACGGATATCTTACCCAACTGGTAGATGGTGAAAACTTCGACCTCTACAAGCGTATACGAGTTAAATTTACCGAAGGGTCCAAAGCCGTGAATTCATTTGTTAAGGCTACACCCAGCCGTTTTAGTCAGTTCGAGGAGTATTACATCCAAAAAACCGGTGTAGACCGTATTGACGAGCTGGTCCCGAAAAAAGGAAAATTGGTCAAGCAAATGGATTCAGACCAGAAGGACGGTCTCAAAGCTTTTATCAAAGAAAACGACCTGGATCTGGACAACGATAAGGACCTGATGAGCATCATTCTCTATATGGATCGCAACGCAGGCTAAGCATGGCCCGTTAGAAAGGTCACTTCAGCGCATCTTATATTTGTTCTTATGAAATTCCATAGCATTTTATTATGGTCTTTATGCCTGACACTTTTGTTGGGCATTTACTCTTGTTCCAATGATGACGACGGACAGGACTTATCCGCAGTCCCGGAGGAGCAGTCCGAAATCCCCGAGCCGGAAGGGAACAGTCCGGATCCACAGCCGGTGGAGGATGAGAACCTCATGGGAACGGTTGAATACCTCAACCCGGACCTTGTGGATGACAATTATATTCTGGTAAATGATGCAGAGTCCAACAGGGCCTACATCATGGATAAAGACTCGCGTCTCCTGCACGAATGGGAGTTGACCAACAATATTGGAAATGACGTCTTTTTATTACCCGATGGCCGGGTTCTGGCTTCTCTGGAATCCGACGATCCGAAAATTAAAATCGGGGGAAAGGGCGGGCAGCTTCAATTTATTGGTCCCGACAATACCGTTGAGTGGAAATTTTTATATTCCTCTGAACTGGCAGAAACGCATCACGATGCTGAATTGTTGCCAAACGGAAACGTCATTGCCCTGGTATGGGAAAAACGCACTGCCCAGGAAGCCTTGGAGGGCGGTTCTATGGTATCCACAGATATTTATCCGGAAGCTATCATTGAAATTGATCCCAACACGGATGAAATTGTATGGGAATGGCATTCCTGGGAACACCTGATCCAGGATTATGATGATTCAAAATCAAATTTCGGGGTAGTTGGTGACCATCCTGAACTCATTGATCTAAATTATGTTCCAAAAAATGAGGATTGGCCCGAACTAAGCGGGGATATTATGCATGCCAATGCCATAGCGTATGACCCGGTAAAAGACTTGATCTTTATTAGTGTTAACTTTTTTTCGGAAGTTTGGGTGATAGACCACAGTACTACCCCAGAGGAGGCTTCAAGTCATTCCGGTGGGGCGTATGGAAAAGGAGGGGATCTGGTCTACCGCTTCGGGAATCCCAAAACATATCATAATACTGCAGGAACCAGACTTTTCTACAACAATCACTTCCCCAATTTACTACAAGGTGCAGACCAGGGAAAACTACTGATTTTCTCCAATGGAGTAGGTTTTAACCAGTCTACGGTATATGAACTGCAATTACCCGATGAGTTAGAATTAATTCCCTATGCGGACAACGAACCCGAGGTCTTGTGGAGCTTTACAGATGAGAAATTGTATTCCGGAAAAGTCTCTGGGGCTGTGCCTCTTCAGAACGGGAATATCCTGATCACCGAGGGAGACTATGGGTTTTGGGAAGTCACCCGTGAAAAAGAAGTGGTTTGGAAATTCAATGCATCCGGGTTTTTCTGGAGGGGGTATTCCTATGACCGGGAGGCGCCTGAGATCCAGGCCCTGGAGCTCTAACCTAAGGTCTTTTTTGGGATCCTTCCGCAAGCCTGCTTCCGGCATTGACAGATATTCTCGATTCCCTATATGTTGCAATTTGACGTACCTTTGCTCCCATGGAAGAACCAACCGAGATCTATGGCCTACGCGCTGTTCTTGAGGCGCTTGAAGCCGGGCAGCCTATCGATCGAATTTACCTTGAAAAAGGCGTTCAGGGGCCCCTGGCCAGGGAAGTTCAGATCATGGCCAAAAAAAAAGGAGCACGCCTGAGTTACGTACCTACCCAGCGGCTCGAACGCTTCAGGGATCGCAATCACCAGGGTGTGGTTGCCACCATCTCTCCAGTCCCCCTCCAGGATTACCAACCCCTTATAGACCAGGTGGTCGCGGAAACTGAATTTCCCCTTTTTTTATTGCTTGACGGGGTATCGGATGTACGCAACCTGGGTGCCATTATCCGAACGGCAGCCTGTACAGGAGTGCATGCTGTACTTCTTCCCCAAAGTGGTGTTGCCCCAATTACAGCCGATACCGTAAAAACCTCGGCGGGCGCCGTTTTCCAGGTTCCCCTTGGCCGCTGTCCTCACATCAAGGATGCTGTTTTCTACCTCCAGGCGCATGGGGTACAGATTGTAGCCGCCAGTGAAAAAGCCAAAAACACCCTTTATGAAACCAAACTGACACCTTCTACGGCCCTGGTAATGGGTTCCGAAGAGCGGGGAGTTTCACCTGCCGTGTTAAAAATTGCGGATCACAGTGCCCGCCTGCCTATCAGTGGTGCTATCGCGTCCCTGAACGTTTCCGTGGCCTGTGGTGCATTTCTCTATGAAGTTGTCCGCCAACGCCTGGCCAATACTTAGCCCGGGGCTGAATCCCCCTTTTTTCTGTAGTGATATCGGATCTGGATTTTGTCGGAGGTCTGGGTATGTGTTTTATGGGTATGTCCCGACTCCGGAGTTCCAGAGGTTTGAGATGGATTTTCAACTTTAGCCGGGGAGTGCGCTTCGGGTATATTCTCGATAAAATTCCCGTCCGCATCAAAATGCTTCATAAAGGGATCTGCATCTTCCTCATATTCTTCGGACTCCCATGGGTATTTTGAAAGTTTCGGGATCGGGGTCTTTAGAAATATAGCCAGGAACAACCCTGTGATAAAGCCCCCGAGATGGCCCTCCCAGGATATGCCGTCGATCACAGGAAAAATATACCACAACATACTCCCATAGACGAAAACCACCACGAGGGACAATGCCACCAGACGGTAGTACCTGGTGAATATCCCCTTGAAAAAAATAAAACTGGCCAGTACGTAAATCAGGCCACTCGCCCCAATATGGTACGAAGGCCTTCCGATAAACCAGGTAATCAACCCGGATAACAAGATGCCCAGGAGCAGGGTTTTCCATGCAATGTCCCGGTAGAAATAAAAAAGGGCCGCCGTAAGTACCACCAGGGGGATTGAATTATTATAAAGATGTTCCAGGGAGCCGTGTATTCCCGGAGCCGTAAGAACTCCCCTTAAACCCTTCAGGGTCCGCGGGTAAATCCCCCAGTTATTCAAATTAATTCCCAGTCTCAGCTCGGTATAATAAACGAGCCATATCCCCAGCAAAAATGCTAAAGGGACCAATACCACAGCATTGGTGTACCTGTAATGGGAATCCTCTGTCATCGGGTGCAAGGTACTAA
>NZ_JBAVZJ010000313.1:0-1842 GCF_049588695.1 Robiginitalea sp. | reverse complement strand
GGTAAAGACCGACAATGGAATGATTGGAAAGGTTGTATTTACTTTTGCGGATAACACGCTTAAGTATATCGAAGCCCAGGGGAATGTGCGGGAAGTATTTTCAAGTAAGCGCACCGATACGGCCAGGGTATATTTGGACTACGATATATACGAAGCTGATAGATTATTTCTGGGGAGAAAAATAGATGTGGCCTGGATATTAAGCGAAGAAGGTTTGCATACGAACCTGTTCGCCTGGGAAAATCCGTACCTCAATTCGAATTATAAGAAGACTTTAAACCCTGAAGATTCCAATCGCATTCCTGCATTCCTTAAAATGGGAGCGACTATGGAGGAATTGAAACCATTATTAGAGGCCAATAGCGATTTCACGAATACACAAAAACTGGATGGATCGGATCCCAATGCGCAAATTCAGATTAACTGTTTTGGGGTTGATTATTTGGGTTTCCCAAGGAAAATTGAAGCTCGCTTTGGGGATAACAGACTCAATGTGGTATGGATACTGACGGGAACAGGAGAGGAAGAAAGAATTCGAGAAGCCTTGATTAACCAATATGGAAACCCGATTTTTTCCAATGAGGATTGGGAGATTTATAATAATTGGCAGGTGGGTTTAAGAAAAGACAAACCTGAAGTATTGCTTATGGAAAAGACACTGGGGTTAGAGTATAAAACGAGTTTTTTTAAACAGTGATCTACAAGACCCACGCAAATTAGTATGTCCTGATGAGTAGGTTAGTGAAATAAAAGACAACGCTGTGGGTAGGAGCCGTGGCTACCCCACGATCGTTGATTTAGTGATTTCGTTTGTTTTCTTTCTTACTTCCCATTGTGATGACAACCTCAGCTATGGTTCATAGAGGTTATTGTGGTTCTTTTACTCCAAGTGGTATTTTAATTACATCTTTTAAACAATTCCCGTCATAGTCAATAACCGTCAGATCATTAATTCGGCCACGAATCGAAAACTCCTGTGAATTCCACTGGTCAGCCCAACGTTTTATGTTGAATACGTCTTTTGAATTTGCTATTCCAACATGTGGTATGAAATCGATGTCTAGTCGCAGTTCCGTAAACAAGAGATCACTGTAGAGCTTATCGTGTAACTTAACTATTTGACTGTGACCTTGATCCGGAACCAATAGTAAATGAAAGTAATCAATAAAGGAATCCTTGTTTACACATGCGCATTTGAGGTCAAAATTGAAACTTTTGAAACCTCTCGCTTTGTCTTCAATTTCTTTTATAAACGTAGTTTTTTGAAATGAATCAGTTGGAAAAACAAAGGCAAAATGAGGTTCAACCATCTGGAAATATAGTTCATCATTTGATTTACGAAACTCTTGAATCAGATTGTAATCTTCACTCCTTATCGATGGATATGCTAATACTCCTAAAGCCATTTTTTCGTAGTTGATTTTATAATGAAACTCAACGACCTTTGATATACGTCCGTTTTATTGGGGTTTGTTCGTTTTTGGCATTCATTTTACATTGTTATTTTCATTCTATAGCTCCCGCTTGGCCTCCTCCAGCAATCTCTTCATAGTTTCCTGGTAAAACGCTTTGATGGATAAAGTTCTATTGTCCACTTGATGAAGGGAAACGCATATGCACACTGCATTGTGAACTTTATAATGCCAATAGAACTAAGATAGCGAAACTTTAAATCTCTGTTAGAGTACCTGTTTTTTGGGAAAAGGGTTATACGGGTTTATTCCGTACAAACTTCGGATTGGAGTTAAGATGCATTGGTATGGGGGAATCTGCTGGTGCCTTCTCTTCAAATACTGCCCCCTACTATTGCAACTCAGGATTACGCCTGCGGCGTGATCCTCA
>NZ_JBAVZJ010000312.1:0-4660 GCF_049588695.1 Robiginitalea sp. | reverse complement strand
GTATTGAGCAGCCAGAATGGTTTATGAAAGGCGTCAATAAATGCTGAATCCACCATTTGAATAGTCTCTGGGGTTTCGGGCACATGCAGGCTTACGATATCGGCCCTTTTTTGAAATTCCATAATACCTACTTGGCGGGCATCTTCGTTGCCCACACCTCCAAGGATATCGTAGCAAATTACCTCCGCTCCGAAACCCCTCAATCTTTGAGCAAAGGCTTTTCCCATATTCCCATATCCGATGATACCCACTGTTTTTCCTCCAATCTCCCAACCCCGGTTCGCTTCTCTTCTCCAGACGCCTTCCCGGACTTCAGCATTGGCCGTACAAAGTTTGTTGAAAAGAGCCAGCAGCATCCCAAGGGTATGTTCGCCCACAGCATCCCGGTTTCCCTCGGGTGCCGCGGCCAGAAAAATTCCTTTTTCTTTTGCGTAGGCCACATCGATATTTTCGAGCCCTGCGCCTACACGGCCTATAAACCGGAGGTTATCCGCCCGGTCCAGGAAGGCTTTGTCTACGGGTAGTCGACTGCGAAGGATCAGGCCCTGATAGGTGCCAATTTTGTCCAGGATGACTTCCCTTGGACTGGTGTAATCCTTATGGTTTTCAAATCCGAGTTTTTCAAATTCTTCCAGGAGGAGCGGGTGGTTTTCATCCAGGTGAAGTACCTTAATCATATGGGTCAGGCGATATTAGGTTGAACATGTATGCGGTCAGATCCCCAGCACGGTCTTTGCGATCCAGAAATATATCAGAATCCCGAAAATATCATTACTCGTTGTGATAAAAGGTCCTGTGGCTATGGCCGGGTCAATGCCTCTTTTATGCAGGAAAAGCGGGATAAACGTCCCGATAATTCCGGCGACAATAATTACAGCAATCAGGGAGATTGAAATCGCCAGGGCCGTCGGAAAATCACCTTTCCATGCCCAGGTAAAAAGCAGAAGTACCGCCGAGAGGATCAGCCCATTGAGGGTAGCGAGCAGGAGTTCCTTAATCAGCCGGTCGGAGATGCTGCCTTTCAGGTCGTCGTTGGCCAGGCCCTGTACGATAATGGCACTGGACTGTACGCCTACATTTCCGGCCATGGCCGCGATCAGGGGAGTGAAGAAAAACAAAATAGCGTGGTTGCTGATCATGGATTCAAAACCGCCCATAATTCCGGCGGCTCCCACACCCCCAACCAGCCCTAAAAACAGCCAGGGCAACCGGGCACGCGTGAGTTCCCAGATACTGTCATCGGCCTCCACGTCCTGGGAGATACCCGCAGCGAGTTGGTAGTCCTTTTCAGCCTCTTCCCGAATTACATCCACTATATCGTCAATGGTAATCCGGCCGACCAGACGGCCGATTTCATCCACCACAGGGATGGCCTCCAGATCGTATTTTGACATTATCTTGGCCACCTCTTCCGGTTTTTCATTCACATTGACGGAGTCTACTTTTGGAATATAGACATCCCGGATGTGCGCAGTCATAGATGCAGTCAGAAGGTCCTTCAGGGACAGACGTCCTTTGAGCAGGCCTCCATCGTCCACGACATAGATGGAATGCACCCTTGTGACGCTTTCGGCTTGTTGACGCATTTCTTTAACACAATTCAGGACGGTCCAGTTTTCATTGACTTTAACCAGCTCCTTAGCCATAAGTCCCCCCGCTGAGTTTTCATCGTACCGGAGCAGATCAACGATATCCCGGGCGTGCTTTCGGTCCGAGATGGCCGAAATGACCTCTTGTACGATCTCTTTCGGAAGTTCCCCAACGATATCTGCGGCGTCATCTGTATCGAGTTCTTCGAGTTCCCCGGCAATCTCTTTTGAAGAAAGGTTACTCAGGATGTCCTCTCGTAAATCCTCATCGAGCTCGGTAAGCACGTCAGAGGTCTGTTCGCTATTGAGGAGTTTGATCAGATATGTAGCCTGATCTTCAGTGAGCTCGTTGATTACTTCGGCAATGTCCGCATAGTGGTACTCCTCCATCATGGTTCTCAGGGCCGTATTGTCCTGCTGGTCAATATAGGCCTCAATGGAGGTGAGAAGTTCTTCTGTAAGCTTAAAGGGCGTCATCCGAGATTCGCTGTGACAGGGTGATAAATTCCGAGACACTCAATTGTTCCGGGCGTCTGCCAAATATAGTATCTTCTTTTAGATTCTCTGAGAGATTCAGGCTTTTCAGGCTATTGCGCAGCGTTTTGCGTCTTTGGTTGAAGGCGGATTTTACGACATGGAAAAATACTTTTTCTTCAAAGGGGAGTTGCCAGGTTTCCCGTCGTGCCAAATGCAGCACTCCTGAGGATACGGCCGGGGGTGGATCAAAGACTTCCGGGGGAACGGTAAAGCGATATTCAGCTTTGTAAAATGCCTGTACCAGAACAGAGAGAATACCATAGACTTTGCTTCCCGGACCCGAACAGATTCGTTCTGCCACTTCTTTTTGGAACATCCCACTGAATTCCGGTATACGATCCCGGTGCTCCAGGAGCCGGAAAACGATCTGTGTGGAAATATTGTAGGGAAAGTTTCCTGTAATGGCAAAGGGTTCCCCGGAAAAGAGGGGTTCCAGGGCCATCTTTAAAAAATCCTTTTCCACAACTTCCAAAAACCTTTTTCTCGTAGCTTCCGGGAGTTGTGGAATGTATCGGGTATGCAGGTACTCCACGGATTCGCGGTCGAGCTCAACGGCGATAAGTTTTATGGGACGCTGCAGTAAAAATTCAGTTAAAACGCCCGTTCCCGGACCAATTTCAAGGACATTGGCGGTTTTAGTGAGTTCCAGGGTTTCCGCAATGCGGGCCGCAATGGTCACATCTTTCAGGAAATGCTGGCCCAGGTGTTTTTTGGGTCGGACCTCAGAGCGCTCATGGCGGTTACTGTGTTTTTTGCCCTGCCTTTGAGTGCGCTGCCTGTTCTTCATCCGTGATCGCTTATAATTTCAAGTTCGGTACGAAAAGCGACAAACGCCTCCCCGAACCGGTCAAAGCCATCCTGTCGCATAGCCGCTGCATCTTCAGTGTAGTACGCTTCGAGTTGCTTCCTGCTTTGGGTTTGATATTGTACGGCATAGGTGAATCCCCCCATCTCCTCCTCGACAAGGACCCGACACATTCGTGCGGAGCTGAATTTCCCGGTACCCAGCATTTGCGGGATATGGATTTGATTCATCCACTCCAGCCAGGCGTCGTGAATGGAAGGATCTACATTGATTGTAACGTTATAAATGTACATGGGCGTTGTCCTTATAACTTAATTCACCGGATCTCCCCGGAGTATTCGGAATTGTTTCCGCGCTTGTGGAAAATAATAACTGTCCTGGAAGCGGAAGATAATCTCCCTGTAGTGCTCCATGGCTTTTTCGGGCGCATCCAATTTTGTGCGATAGAGCTCGGCCAGCCTGAAGTGTGCATCGTCGGCCAGGATATCAGCGTCATAAAACTCTGTAATCTTCAGGTAGCTCATACGCGCTCCTGAGTAGTCTTCAACTTCCTCCAGGAGCTTCCCCTGCATCAGTAGTGCTTCATCTTCGATGCTTTCCCCCTTGTGCGTGAGCAGCAATTCCTCAAGGACGTTGAGCGCCTCAGTGTTTTTTTTGCGATAGGATAACAGATCTGCCTGGGCGTATTTCCGAAGTGCGGTTTGCGTGGAATCCGCGAAAGAGTTGTCCGAAATAATCAGGCTCAGCTGCATCGCATCGTTTGCGATTAGCTGGGAAGTTGAATTTCGGAGTACCTTGAGCTGGGTGAGCGCCCAATCAAAATCTCCTTTGTAAAAACTCGTCTGCGCGACCTTATAACGCGCCTCCTGCCCCATGACATCATTCTTCAGGTCCTTCTGGACTTGTGTAAACAGGATCAGGGCTTCGTTAAAGCGCTGATTGTAGACAAGGATGTCACCGAGATTCAGTTTTACATACCCTTTTGTGTATTCGGGTAAAGGTTGCTCCAGGCTCCTTTTCAGGATGGTAATGGCTGCATCGGGTTGCTCCATACGAAAGGTCAGGAAATTGGCATAACTAATCTGCAGCTGAATGGACGCCACATCGTACCCGTACTCCGTCAACAGGGATTCATAGGTCTTCTGGGTTTTTCCCAGATTGGGAGAAGTATTTTCGAGCAGCCCGATATCGATAAGGTGCAATTTTGCATTGAGCTGGTCGATGCGATCCCCGCTTTGGTTTTCAATAAACTCAAAAGCATCCCGGGCGGCCTCCAGATCGCTGGCTTCTTCGGCAATTCTGCCCAGACTGCTAATGCGATCGAGATTTCCGCTTTCCCTCCGCCTGTAAATGGCTTTCTCCTGGCTTAGGGCACTCCCGTATTGTTGTTGTTCGATAAAGAGCCAACTGAGCATCTCATTCCAGAGCGGGTTGGGATCACTTTGGGCCCGGGTCAGCAGGGTTTTTCGAAGCAGCACATTATTTTCATTTTCGGGATCAGAAGAGACAAATCCCTGGAGTACCCTCAGGACATTGGGTTTGATTTCTTCCCTTTGCGAAATGAGGTCCATATAGGCTTCATACATCAAGGCTACTTCTCCCTGTTCCCCGTAAATCCGCGCAATCTGGGTGTTGTAATCGAGTTCGGGATTCAGTTCCATAGAACGCCTGTAGGCCTGTAGGGCATAATCCAGCAGGGCATATTGTTGAAATTTAAAACCCAGTACGT
>NZ_JBAVZJ010000311.1:0-2882 GCF_049588695.1 Robiginitalea sp. | reverse complement strand
GACTCTTTGAATTTGGCATACCTGCACGTGACCATTTGATGCTGTCCCACATCTGTGACAATGACGGCCTTGTGTTCCGAAGCCTTATTGATTTGCTCAATGACCTCACCCATCGTCAGACCGGGTTTGGAGGGGTGTATATCATTTTCAATAACCACTTCAAACTCCTGTCGATACTTCTTATGAAACTCCCCCAACCACTCGGGATGACTGTTTTCACGAATCTTGGGCAACAACAGGGCCAGGGTTTCCCTGGCATTCCCCAGAACCGCGATATCCGTTTGTACATTTTTATCGATCTCTGCAGGATCAATCTCAAAGTGAATGATCTTTGCCTGTTTGGCATACGTATCGAGACTCCCGGTTACCCGGTCGTCAAAACGCATCCCAATGGCGATCAGTACATCGCATTCATTGGTGAGCATATTCGGGCCATAGTTACCGTGCATTCCCACCATACCCACATTCAGGGGGTGCTCCGAATCTAAAGCTGATAACCCCAGGATGGTCCATGCGGCGGGGATTCCCGATTTTTCAATAAGGGCTTTCAACTCGTCCTCAGCATTGCCCAAAATCACGCCCTGCCCAAATACGATAAACGGCTTATGGGCAGCATTGATCATAGCTGCAGCTGCCTCAATGGCATTCAGATCGGGTTTCGGAACGGGCACATAACTGCGAACTCCTTTACAGGGGGAGTATTCAAAATCGAGTTCGTCGAATTGTGCATTCTTGGTAATATCCACAAGTACAGGCCCGGGTCTTCCGGAGCGTGCAATATAGAAAGCCTTTGCCAGTATTTCCGGGATTTCCGAAGCCCTTGTAACCTGATAGTTCCATTTGGTCACAGGGGTGGAAATACCGATAATATCGGTCTCCTGAAAGGCGTCAGATCCAAGTAGGTGGCGCGCCACCTGCCCTGTGATACAAACCATAGGGGTCGAGTCGATTTGGGCGTCTGCCAGACCCGTAACGAGGTTTGTGGCCCCGGGCCCTGAAGTCGCCATGGCCACACCCACCTTTCCGCTCACCCGGGCATACCCCTGGGCGGCATGGGTGGCGCCCTGTTCATGCCTTGTCAACACATGATGCAAACGATCCCTGAATTTATATAATTCATCATAGACAGGCATAATGGCACCTCCCGGATATCCGTAAATCAGATCCACCCCTTCCGCCAGGAGGCAGTGTATAATAGCTTCAGCACCGCTTATCCGGAGTTTTGGTTTTGCAGGACTGGCTTTCTTCGCAGTTTTTACATTTTCCATAATCAGTACATGGATTGACTTTAAATTTCATCCGTCACGCATCCCTTCGAGGCAGAAGAAACCGTTTTGGCATATTTATACAAACTTCCCCGGGCAACTTTAAGCTTTGGCGGGGTCCAGGCTTTGCGTCGCTGATCGAGCTCTGCATCCGATAGCCGGACCTCAAGAGTATTTTTCTCAGCGTCGATGGAGATGATATCCCCATCCCGAATCAGTGCAATTGCCCCACCGCTTTGTGCCTCAGGGGTTACATGTCCTACTACAAATCCATGGGTGCCCCCGGAGAACCTGCCGTCGGTTATCAGGGCAACTTCCTTTCCAAGGCCTGCTCCCATTATAGCACTTGTAGGTTTTAACATTTCCGGCATTCCCGGCCCGCCCTTAGGACCTTCATATCGAATAACTACTACGTCTCCTGCCTTTACTTTTCCCTCTCCAATACCTTTATTGGCATCAAATTCACCTTCAAATACACGGGCAGGTCCTTCAAATTTCAAGCCTTCCTTTCCCGTAATTTTAGCTACGGATCCCTGCGGGGACAAATTCCCGTAGAGGATCCTCAGGTGCCCCGTTGACTTAATCGGGTTATCCAGGGGGTGGATCACCTGCTGACCTGGGGTGAGCTCTGGTACATCGGCCAGATTCTCTTCCACGGTTTTCCCTGTTACGGTCATACACTTCCCGTGCAGCATCCCGTTCTGCAGCATAAATTTCATTACCGCCGGCACACCTCCGACCCTGTGTACATCCTCCATTAAGAATTTACCACTGGGTTTGAGATCAGCCAGAAAGGGGGTCTTATCGCTGATCCGCTGAAAATCGTCGAGTGAAAATGGAATGTCGGCCGAACGGGCTATGGCGAGAAAGTGAAGGACAGCATTTGTAGATCCTCCCATCAGGACAATCAATCGCACCGCATTTTCAAGAGATTCACGGGTAATAATATCCAGGGGCTTCAGGTCTTTTTCCAGCAAAGACCGCAAGGCGCTGCCCGCTTTAAAAGCGTCCTTTTCTTTTTCCCCTCCTACCGCGGGGTTGGAAGAACTATACGGCAATGACATCCCCAGGGCTTCAATGGCAGAAGCCATGGTGTTTGCAGTATACATACCCCCGCAGGCCCCTGCACCCGGACAGGCGTGTTGAATCACTTGTTTATAAGAGGCTTCATCCATGGTCCCAGCTACTTTCTGGCCCCAGGCTTCGAAAGCAGAAACCACGTCGAGCTTCTGGTCATTCCAGCATCCGGAAGCAATTGTACCCCCGTAAACCATAACAGAGGGTCGGTTGAGCCTGATCATAGCCATAAGCGCCCCGGGCATATTCTTATCACAGCCAACCACGGTAACCAGGCCATCGTAGTTCATGGCCTGCACCACAGTTTCCATAGAGTCTGCAATAATGTCGCGGGACGGGAGTGAATACCGCATTCCGTAAGTTCCCATGGAAATGCCATCACTGACCCCAATGGTATTAAAGACAAGACCGACCAAATTTCCCTGGGCCGTGCTCCGCTTTACATGGAGCGCCAGGTCATTGAGATGCATATTACAGGGATTCCCTTCATATCCGGTACTGCCGATCCCCACCAAGGGTTTTCTTAGATCTTCTTCCGAT
>NZ_JBAVZJ010000310.1:0-3689 GCF_049588695.1 Robiginitalea sp. | reverse complement strand
CGGTTATGTCTATGATTTCAATATCAGTGATCTGAACGGGGACAATTCCGGATCCCATGAGATCTTTTAAGGCAGGACTAGTCTCCCCAAAGCCTCTGGATCAAGCCATACAGGTTTATTTGGCAGGGCGGTTACCCGGGGGTTAAACGCGTTTTTATGCTTTTTATCTGTAATATAAAATGAATCGGGTATATCGTCGTTATAGGGCAGTTGAATCAACTCAAAATTTTATGAAACAGGTTATTACACCATCCTTAAAGCTTGCTTTTGCAGCCCTGCTGTTGTTGCCGGGAATCGCTTCGGCCCAATGTGAACTTTTTAAAAGCGAGGTTTCCGAGGTAAGGGACTATTCCGAAGCGGTGAGCGCCAATTCTGATAGTGTGCGGACCTATGCAGAAATCGCCGGGTATGCAGATACCTTTTCCAAGGCCCGGGAAAATGCCCGTATCGCCCAGAAATTTGCCGGGGAAGCACAGGCTGCGGCCCACGAAGCAGTTTCTCTGGCGGGAGACTCCCAGTATTATGCTGAAGTCTGCGGGATTGACGCTGTAATCACCAATTCTATCGAAGCCGAGAGCCGGGCAATCGATGCCCGTGATTTTGCAGATGTGGCCATGAGCAATGCCAAAAAAGCTTCCGCGGCCCGAAAGCTCGGAGACGTACACTACCATATGCGAAAATCGCTGAATGCAGCCCGCGAAGCCCAAAAATCTGCGACGGCTGCGGTCTACGCGGCTTCTGACGCCCATTACAGCTGTACCCACGACGATGCCCCGAGTACGGGGAAAGGGGAATAGGTAATTTCTTCTTTTAAGGAGTAAGCCTTCTCATTGGATACCGGCCTGAAAGAAACAAACCGTTTTTAGCAGACAGGTATTTTGGGAAGGTTTTGTTTTTGGAGATCTACAGGAGGGAGTTAGTGAATTTCAGCCTCGATCAGGCTGAGGATTTCCTCAATTCGTTTTCGAACGGTTTCCGATTCTAAGTTGGCCCCATTGTTATAGGTAATCGCCAATGAAACAAGACTTTCCAATACTTTGCTCTCAGCGATTTGGGCTGTGGATACTTCTTGTCTTGCAGTGCCAATGGGAATTCTTTTTGTCTCGGAGGCTTCTTCCAACTGCCAGTCCATCTTGAGGTCATTGGCAAAATAGTTTGCCAGATCCCGGGTAACGCCCAGGCGATTGAGCTCGGTTATAAGTTGCTCATTGATAATCCGAGACCAGTTCTGTTCGATTTCCTGCACGGCTACAATATCTGAAGTCCAGTTGGAGAGCAGGCGCTTTAGTCTGTTATTGGATATTAACCTTAAGTTACCCGTGCTGCTCAGATCGTATTCTATAGGATCGAAGGTGGGGTCTAAGAGCAGTATGGAAAAACGGGCAATAAGGGAATCCCTGTTGGCGACTTCAGGATGGTCCGTGGCGTTCAGGATATACAGGGATGACTCGATAATCGCCTTGCGAATCTGAATTTTCCGATTCAATTGCGTGAGGTTCGACCGGAAATCTTCCTGCAACTGTAAAAGGACAGCCTGCTCAATTTCCCGATCTTTCCGCGACTCATTCCAGTTGTCGATCTGAAGGGCAATCAGGATGCCTATGACGACCAGCAGAATTTCACCAATACCGTACATAAGGTACCTCTGATACCGGTTTTGGCCCAGAAGGGATTGACGGATTCTGCGAAAAAATGAGATCATGAATCAGGAGATTAGGTCATGAGTTTCAAGGGTCTTCTGGTGCCCATCAGGCGTAAATCTCAGCAATCTCTTTTTCGAACTTTTTACGAATGATCCGCCTTTTTAGTTTGAGGGTAGGGGTGAGTTCAGATTCAGATTGATCTTCATGTACCGGTAGCCATTGGTGGGGCACAAGTTTGAATTTTTTGATCTGTTCGATATGGGAGAATTCGGGGTTGAGCCCATCGATGATTTTCTGGTATTTCCCTATCACCTTTGGGTGGGCGATCATCTCATGGACGTTTGTCCAGGGGATCCCTTTGTGTTCACACCAGTTTTTAAGGGCTTCATCGGCAGGGACGATAAGGGCTGAAACAAATTTCTGTTTTTCCCCCACAACCATAATCTGTTCCACCAGGAAGTCTTCCCGGAACCGATTTTCAATAGGGGCCGGGGCCACGTATTTTCCACCGGAGGTCTTTAAAAGCTCTTTTTTCCGATCGGTGATCTTCAGGAATTGACGCCCCCCTTGCCCGGGAATAAACTTTCCGATATCCCCCGTACAAAACCACTTCTTTCCGTCGATCTCGCGAAAAACCTCAGCGGTGACTTCGGGCTTTTTGTAATACCCCAACATCACATTGGGCCCGTGTGCCAGGATTTCTCCTTCCCCTTCCCCGTAGTCCCCGGCGGAAGTGTCGATGCGAAGATCAACGCCATCAACCGCATAACCCACAGTTCCCAAAAGGGTTCCGCCGGGCTCCATTCGATTCCCGGTTAGGGTTGGAGAGGTTTCTGTAAGGCCGTAGGCTTCTTTGATATTGATCCCGGCCCCGCAGAAAACACGCAAAATTTTGACAGGGCAGGGGGCCGCACCAGTCACGATCATACGTACGTTTCCGCCTAAGGCGGCCCGCCATTTACTAAAAATAAGCTTGTCTGCAACCTTCCATTTGAGGCTGTCGATAAAGGAAAGTTTTTGTTCTGGCTGGTAATTGTCGGTAAGGCTCAGCGCCCAGAAAAATAAATTCCGTTTGGCGCCTTCCAGGGCCAGCCCTTTGTTGTAGATGGCTTCATATATTTTTTCCAGTAACCTCGGGACGGTGGTAAAGGCCACGGGCCGGACCGAAGCGAGGTCCCCCTCCGGGCCGCTCAGGTTATCGGTGCCGCAGTAATAGACCGAGGAGCCTTTATAGTAGTATACAAAAGAAACGGCCCGTTCGTATATATGGCACATAGGGAGGAAGCTCAGCACTTTTTCACCGGCATCCGTCTTGAGCAGGTTCGAAGTTTCGAGGACCACGAACATGATATTGGAATGGGTGAGCATCACCCCTTTCGGATTTCCGGTAGTTCCGGAAGTATAAATGATGGTCACCAGGTCGGATGCCCCAATAGAATCTTTTATGGGTTGCAGGGCTGAAACACCTTCGGCGTCAAAGATGTCTTTCCAGAAAGGGCGGTCCGGATGCGAATCGAAAGTGTAGATATGCCCCAGGGTTGGGGTCGTTTTTTGAGCTGCAGTTAGTTTGTCGTAAAGGTCCAGGGCCCCGCAAAAGGCCATTTTTACCTCGGCCTCGTTCAGGATATATTCGTACTCCCCAATACTTATGGTCGGATAAAGCGGAATACTGATGCCTCCGGCCATCTGTATGGCAAAATCCATAATCAACCATTCTGGCCTGTTTTTATAGGCGACAATGGCCACCTTTTCCCCGGGACGCAGGCCTGCCTTGACCAATCCGGAAGCGGCTTGTTCTGCTGCGTCAAGTACTTGTTGGGAACTATATGAAACCCAGTTTCCGGAGGCGTCCCGGGAACTGACGGCGGTGTCATTGGGGTGGTTTTCCACCTGGTGGTAGAGCAGGTCAAAAAGGCGTGTCATAGAGGGCTTGTTTTAGTGGTTTATGAATATACGACTAAGACCGGTTTTCCCTAAGCCTAAAAACAGGTTTTTCGCAAGGATTACGGTATATTTTTAACAAGTCGCCAGTGCTATTACCAAAAT
>NZ_JBAVZJ010000309.1:0-3670 GCF_049588695.1 Robiginitalea sp. | reverse complement strand
CGTGTGAAGTCATCGTTTTGATCGGGATCATCCCGGTGGGAGTGAAATTAACAATCAGATTCTCTAGCATGGGTATGGACAATTTGTTGGGGATTTCGCCCTTCAATTTTGCAAATAAGATAACTCTTCTGGCCCTCAGCTGTGGAAATTAATGGATCAAGACCCTTATAAACCGACAATCAGATGTCTGGATTGTATTTAATTATTTCTTATGATGCTGATAACTAAGGCGATAAAGTCCGTTTTAAAAGCCTTATTCGGAACCCGAATGCATCCAATAGTCCACCACGAGCACATCTTCAAGCCAGGGATCCAGAATCTCACCAAAGCGTTTGTGATCCGGATGGGGCAGGTAGACCGCACGGTCCTCCTCGGAAGAAAACGTCAGGACAAAGCAATGGGTAAAACCCTTGTTGATACCTTCAGGTGAATTATTCAGGCCCCATTCGAAATCTGCAATTTCAGGAATTTTTTCGGGTAGGGAATAAAAGGCCTTCTCAATTTTTCGGAGGGTACCCCCCGGAGTATCTGCTTTGAATTTAAACAGGACGACATGGCGTAATACGCCTGGTTTTTCAATGGAATCTGGCATCTTGTAAAGGTCTGCAATCTGGGCCTGACTCGCGGTGATACAAGATAAGAAAAAACATAAAACAGCCGTTTTCATCGGTAAGGGGTTTTTATCTGAAAAAGGAAGGTACGAAAACGCAGCTGCAATTCTGCCTTACGCGAATAAGTGATACTTTTGAAAGGGTTTAAATTTAGGGAATGCCACAAACCGTTAAAATAATTGAGTGTCCGAGAGATGCTATGCAGGGGATCAGGACTTTGATCCCTACCGAAGCTAAAACCCGGTATATTCAGGCTTTGCTGAATTGTGGTTTTCATACAATTGATTTCGGCAGTTTTGTATCTCCCAGGGCCATACCCCAGATGGCCGATACAGCAGATGTTCTCTCCAGGCTGAACCTGGAGAAGACCCCTAGTAAACTCTTGGCAATAGTAGCAAACCTACGGGGCGCCCAGGATGCCGCCAGGTTTCGGGAGATTGCTTACCTGGGGTACCCCTTCTCCATTTCTGAAAATTTTCAGATGCGTAACACCCATAAAACCATTGGGCAGTCCGTCGAAATCCTCAGAGATATCCTCGAGGTGGCTCAGAAAAGCGGACAGGAAGTAGTCACCTATATCTCCATGGGTTTTGGAAATCCCTACGGAGATCCATGGGATGTAGACATAGTGGGGGAATGGACCGAACGCCTGGTCGGGATGGGAGTTCGGATTCTTTCGCTCTCCGATACCGTTGGCAGTTCAACTCCTGAGATTATATCACATCTTTTCGAAAACCTGATACCCAGGTACCCACAAGTGGAATTCGGGGCGCATTTGCATACACATCCCCTGACCTGGCACGAAAAAGTAGATGCGGCCTACAAGGCTGGATGTCGCAGATTCGACGGGGCCATCCAGGGCTTCGGGGGGTGCCCCATGGCTAAAGACGAGCTTACTGGAAACATGCCCACCGAAAAACTCTTGTCCTACTTTACCAGCGAGAAAGCCGATACCGGGGTCAACTGGATGGCCTTTGAAGCGGCTTTCAACAAGTCCAAAGACCTTTTTCAGAAATATACCTAACTGTGCCCCACCACGAAGGCATCTGTACCAGTTTTTTTAATTGCTTACCAGAGATTAATACCTGAGCTGAAGTCCGGCAAAGGCGCCAAAAGGATGACCCGGGCGCAGACCTGCGGGTACCCGGGAAACCAGGTACGTCTCATCCAGTAGGTTGATGATATTCGCCGTAAAGCTCAGGTGTTTTCCCACGTGGTATTTTCCGGCAAAATCCAGGATGAAATTTGAGGCCACACCTCCACCATCCGGGATAGGCCCGGTCCCTGCCTGAGTTCGGAAGGCCCCTGTATATCGGGCATTTACATTGAGTTCATAGCGCTTGTGTTCCAGGCTTAGGGAGGCATTCCATTGGTGTTTTGAGATATACGGCATTTCGTCCCCGGCAGTTACCTCCCCCCACAGGTCATCATCGCTCCCAAAATCGGTTTGAAAGGCGGTATCCGTATACGTATAGGAAAAGGTGATTGGAAGGTTCCATTTGGAATTCCCGCCGAGCAAATTGTAATTCAAAAGAAGTTCAAGCCCTCCAACATTGACGGCTCCGGCGTTAAACTGATCCAGCGTTCCGGTGCCTCCGGAAGCGGCGAGATCACTCCCCAATAAGTTGCTGTAATCATTGAAAAATCCTACGATTTCCCCGCTAAACCCGCCGAGCGTGAAGCGGGAACCCAGTTCATAATTGATACTCTCTTCGGGGTTTTGCCCTTCTTCACTTCCGGGGGGAGCGAATCCTTTATGTACGCCACCGAATAGGGATAGTCGTTCAAAATTGTAGTTAAAACCGATACCAGGTATAAAAATATCAACTTGATTTTCCCGCTCAGAGCTATCAAATCCGGTCCTGTCCGGATCAGAGCCGCCGTAATTTATTCTCCCCAGGGTTATGTTTTCATAGCGTATTCCGGGCGTGAGGGTCAGGTTACCCGTTTTAAATTTGTACATGCTGAAGGCTGCAAAAGCCCGTGCATCGCTAATGCGGTTGGCATCTGTTCCAGGGATGCCTTCCGTGGTCAGGAGAAGCTGGCTATTGAACATGGCGTAGTCGTCCAGCCACTGAAACCGGTCTTCATCATCATAGTGGTACCTGAGGCCTACTTCTATATCGTGAAAGGTCTTTTTTCCCGTCCAGTGATAATCAAGTTTGGTTTGAATACCTGTAGAGAGGTATTCCCGATTGTTGTTTTTTAAGGACAAGGCGTCTTCGGGGCTGTCAGCAGCGCCGCTAACCACTTGATAATAGGGGTCAAAAGTGCCCGGATCTTCGAGTATATCCGAAATACCTACCCGATCCCCATTCAGGGTCAGGTAATCGAGTTTATACCAGTTCCGCTTAAAATTGTTTCTATAGGCTACGGTGCTTATCCTGAAATTATCACTCAAATCCAGGGTGTGGGTCAGCGCAAATTGCAGGTGTTCCGTAGTCATAAGGTCCTCCTGGGATCCTGCATAGCGTCGGAAAGGTTCAGTCTCAAAATCATTCTGGGTCAGTCCCAGGTATGTTTCATCTGAGTCTTCATCTGAGTATTGGAACTTAAGTTCCAGGGCTTGCCGGATACGGGCTTCAGGATTCGTATTCACTCGAAACTTTGCAACGAGGTCATTTTTGTTGAATCCCGTATCCCCGCCACCATCGAGATTTTTAAAACCATCTGAACTGTAGTTGAGGTATTCTATAGCATATCCAAAATTCTTCCTGCTGTCCCCGAATTGGGCGTGCAGGCGGGCGCTTTGAAAACTCCCGTAGCTCGTATTGAGAAATGCCCCAAAGGACTCCGGGACTTCAGTGCTCAGCATATTTATGGCCCCTCCGGTGGTATAGGGCCCGTACTGTACCTGGCTGCTACCCTTTAAGACCTCCACGGCCTGCATTCGGGCTATAGTTGGAAAATAATAAGCTGCAGGGGCACTGTATGGGGCGGGAGCAATGAGAACCCCGTCTTCCATTACCGTGATTTTGGCGCTTCGTTCGGGGGAAGTTCCTCTCAGGCTGATATTGGGACGGAGGCCAAAGCCATCTTCCTCAACGACATTGACCCCG
>NZ_JBAVZJ010000308.1:0-3539 GCF_049588695.1 Robiginitalea sp. | reverse complement strand
ATATGAATCTCATTGGGGGGTAATGTGCCGGCGGGTACCAGTTCTTCGACTTCGGCCACAGTAATTTGCGCAGCTCCACACATACAGGGGTTAAAATTTCGGGCAGTACCCCTGAAAATCAGGTTTCCGGCCTCATCACCCTTCCAGGCCTTGACAAAGGCAAAGTCTGCCTTGTAAGCCCGTTCCATAACATACATTTTCCCTTCAAACTCCCGGGTTTCCTTCCCTTCGGCTACCTCTGTCCCAAAACCGGCAGGGGTAAAAAACGCAGGGATCCCTGCCTGAGCTGCCCGACACTTTTCTGCCAGGGTTCCCTGGGGGGTGAGCTCCACCTCCAGTTCTCCGCTGAGCATTTGCCTTTCAAATTCATCATTCTCCCCTACATAGGAAGAAATCATTTTTCGTATTTGACGTTTTTGAAGTAGTAATCCGAGCCCGAAATCATCTACTCCGGCGTTGTTGCTAATGCAGGTGAGGCCCTTAACGTTACGTCGGACCAACTCGGCAATGGCGTTCTCCGGTATTCCGCAAAGGCCAAAACCGCCGAGCATCAGCGTCATATCATCCTCAATTCCTTCCAGTGCCTCCCGGGCATTTGCTACTTTTTTCCGGATCATAGTCTTTCGTATTTTGAATCTGACGGGGGCGGCCTCCCCAAAGGTCTGTCAGAAATCCAACCCTTCCAGGTCGTCTTCCAATTCCTGATTTTCTTCTTCCTCCTCCACAGGTTTATTGCAATCCACGCGAATGGTTAATTCCTCGGGTTTTTCAAAGTCCGCCATAGAAACCCCGAGCTCAGGATCTTCATAATTCTGCTTCATATAGAGCCCCCAAATGGGAAGGGCCATAGAGGCGCCCTGCCCATAGTAAATGGTCTTAAAATGCGTCGCGCGTTCCTCGCCGCCAACCCATACCCCGGTGACAAGGTTAGGAACCATTCCTATAAACCATCCGTCACTCTGGTTTTGTGTGGTTCCTGTTTTTCCTGCGATAGGGTTGGTCAGCTCATAGGGATACCCCGTCATAATTTCTTTATACACCCGGTTCTCTTTTGCAAAAGTATGCCGGAGTCGGGTTCCGGAGCCCCCTTGTGTCACCCCCTTTAAGAGATCGACCATGGCGTAAGCCACATCCTGGCTCAGTACATCTTTGGTCTGCGGGGTATACTCGTATAGCACTGTCCCGTTTTTATCTTCGATACGGGTCACCATTACGGGCTTTACATAGACCCCCTGGTTGGCAAAGGCACCATAGGCGCCCACCATTTCATAGACATTGAAATCAGGAGTCCCAAGGGCAATGGAAGGCACTTCTGGGATCTCGCTGGTCAGGCCGAGATTTTTGACAATACTCACAACGGGTTTGGGCCCGACCTCATCAATCAATTGGGCGGTAACGGAATTCACGGAGTTGGCGAGTGCCCGTTTTAAGGTGTAGCTCTGTCCGGAATACATTCCATTTGAGTTTTTAGGGCACCAGGGCTCGGGGTTCCCGTATTTATTCGCTTCAATGCAGTATTGGGTGTCCGGTAGGGTGTCGCAGGGCGATCTGCGCAATTGATCAATAGCCGCTGCGTAAATAAAAGGTTTGAAGGTGGACCCGGCCTGTCGGGACCCCTGTATGACATTGTCGTATTGAAAATGGCGGTAATTGATACCCCCTACCCATGCCTTAACATGCCCCGTCTGGGGTTCCATGGACATCATGGCCGACCTGAGGAAGGTTTTGTAATACCGTATGGAATCCAGTGGGGTCATTACGGTATCCTTCTCCATCCCGGGGGAATTCCAGTCAAAAACAGTCATTTCCGTCTGTTTGTTGAAAGAGGCCCGAATCTCATCTTCAGACTTTCCTTCCCTGCTCATCGCCCTCCAGCGTTCCGAAGATTTCATCCCGCGGGTCATAATTCCCCGGATCTCATCCGAAGAGATATCGAGAAATGGGGTTGTCGGGTTGCGGTCCGGGGTATTCTGAACAAAAAACTCAGCCTGCAAACGCTTCATATGGTCCTGTACCGCAGACTCGGCATTGGCCTGCATCCGGGAGTCTATAGTTGTGTACACCTTCAGGCCGTCCAGATAAATGTTCCAGGTGTCTCGTTCCCCTTCCCGAGCCGGTTTTGGGTTTTTGGAAACCCAGTCCTTAAGCCAACCCTGCAAGTACATTCTAAAATAGGTCGCCAATCCTTCCCTGTGGTTTTCGGGATTGAAGTTGATATCCAATTTTAACCCAATCAATGAATCTCGTTCGGCCTCGGAGATATACTCGTATTTCTCCATCTGAGACAAAACAGTGTTTCTGCGCTCTACGGTAAGTTCTTCCCTCCGGATGGGATTGTACAGGGAAGAGTTCTTTAACATGCCTACCAATAAGGCAGACTCCTCTGTTTTCAAATCCTTTGGTTCCTTGCCAAAATAGATCTTTGCGGCCGATCGAATACCGTCTGCATTGTACCCGAAATCATAAATGTTCAGGTACATGGAAATGATTTCTTCCTTGGTGTAATTGCGTTCCAGACGGGTAGCAATCACCCATTCTTTAACCTTTTGAACTACAGCTTCAGCCACGTTCTTTGAACGTACGCCTACGAATAACTGTCTGGCCAGCTGTTGCGAAATCGTACTGGCTCCACCGCGGGTACCCAAAAAAAGCACTGCCCTTAAAGTTCCCCGGGCGTCTACACCCGAATGGTCGTAAAAGCGGGCATCCTCAGTAGCTATAAGGGCCTGGACCAGGTTTTGCGGCAATTCCGAATAGGGTACATCGGTACGGTTATCCTCGAGGAAAAACTTACCCAGGGTTTGGCCATCTGATGAAATGATTTCGGTGGCCAGGTTGGTCTGGGGATTCTCCAGTCTTTCAAACGTGGGCATTTCCCCGAAAACACCCCAGGACGCTAAAAGAAATACGAGGGCCAGGGCCAGGACACCCCCAAAAAAGAGGATCCAGAACGCCTTTATAAAGGGTTTGAAAGAATTTGTTTTTGGTTTTTTCTTTGTTGCCATTGTCTACGGGTTCTTCTCAATCTGAAGGCCAATATCCAGTACGCCCGGAAGTGCCTCAAGTCCGTTCGTACTGCCATTCTTTCTCATGGCATGTGCCACGGTAACAGTATATACGCCAGTATTGGGAAAAACGATGTTTTCTTTATACCATAATTTGTTTTCCCGAACGCTGCCGTAGCCCGACCCCAACCAGTTTCCCATGGCATCGGCCATCTGGTATTCCAGGGTGTCACGCTCAGAGGCACCCTCCGGAGATGTAAACTCCGCAATCACGAAAAGATTGTTGTACGGATACTCCTGATCGTTGCGAAGGGTTATAAACATGTCATAGGTCAGGGTCGTATCCATCTCACTTAAGGTGAATTCCATAACGCCCTCTTTCTTCCATTGACCGTTGGCAGTAGACTTCACCTTAGAATAGGCGAGGTGATCGGTGCAGGAGACAAAAAGGACGAGCCCGCAACATATAAACAGCGATTTAAGCATTTCTGGATGTTCTTTTTCGATTATTCCCTTTGTTTCGGCGTTTATTCC
>NZ_JBAVZJ010000307.1:0-2324 GCF_049588695.1 Robiginitalea sp. | reverse complement strand
GTCCAAGGGTTTGGGCTATCGTATTCACCATAAGAGTCTTGGCCAGGCCAGGAACACCGATCAATAAAGAGTGTCCCCCGGTGTATATGGACCAGAGGATCTGATCAACCACTTCATCTTGCCCGACAATGACTTTGCCGATCTCCTTTTTGAGCGCCTTGTGTTTTTCGACCAGGCGCTTAACCCCTTCTACGTCCGACATATCAATCTTTTAACCAGTTGTTGGTGAACTCGCACCCTTTGTAATCGGAATCCAGACTTATATAGGTTTCATCGATACGCTCACTCATCCACTCCCGAATGGCGCGAAACTGTTTGTCGCGGAGGGCAAGTTCCTGGATCTTCATATAATCTCGGGCAAAGTCGGCTTCGTGTTCGTCAAAACGGTTGGTGACCATCAAAATCTTATAACTAGGGGGGCCCCCGCGGGGATCAGGCTCCAGGGCAGGCGTGGAAATTTCATTATCCTTGAGGTTCCGAACCTGGTTGTACAGTTTGGGATCCATTTTGGTCAGTTCAAACCGCGATCCGAAATCCGCAGGGTTTCGCAAGACCCCACCATCGAATTTAGTCTCTTTCTCGTCAGAAAAATTCAAGGCCGCTTCCCCGAAGGTGTATTTGCCTTCCATGATATGCGTCCGGATACTGTCCAGGTCCTTACGGGCATCATCCAGGGCTTTCTGGGGTACTTCAGGCTGAATCAGGATATGGCGGAGATCGAGTTCCTGCCCGCGAATTTTTTCGATAAATATAATGTGGTAGCCGAATGGGGATTCAAAAGGTTCTGAAATCTCGCCTTCCCTCAAACTAAAAGCCACATCCTTAAACTCCTTAACGAAGGGGGTCTGACGGGTCATGGAGTAAAAACCTCCTTTAGACTTGGATCCCGGATCCTGGGAATATAGAATTGCCTTTACCCGGAAACTCGCCCCATTGTCTACCACATCTTCCCGGATCTCATTGAGCAGGTCAACAACCTTCTGTTTTTCTTCTTCAGGAATTTCAGGCTTCTTCACGATCTGGGCAATTTCCAGTTCTGCTCCGAATACCGGTCGCTCGTCTTCCGGGATTTTATTAAAAAACTGGCGGACCTCCTCTGGTGTCACTTCTATTTCACCCACAATATCCTGTTGCATCCGCTGGGAGAGCATTTGCAGTTTGTTGATCTTAAAAAGCTCCTCCCTCAGGTCCTCAACGGTTTCCTGGTTGTAAAACTCCAGGACCTTCTCCATAGACCCCAGACGTTGCACAAACTCCTGTATGTATTGATCGCTCGTACTATTAACCTCGTCATCCGAAACCAGGATACTATCCTGTACGGCCTGGTGTGCATAGAGCCGGTCCTCCATCAGTTTGCCCAACAGGCTGCACTGGTCCACATCTTCCTCAGTAGCCCCCTGATTTCTCAGATCGATCAGAGTCTTCTCCACATCGGAATCCAGAATGACGTAATCCCCCACTACGGCGGCTATTCCATCGAGCTTGACCCGTTGTTTTGGCGGGGCTTGCCTATTTCCTTCAGTATACGCCTGCTGAATAATTTCCTCAGGCGGTTCTACCTGGGTATCGGGAATTGAATCCAGTACCTGGGCGGACCCCGTAAAGGTTCCACTGGCCAAAAGGGCAATTGCTAAAACTAAATCAGTTGTTTTCATATACTTCAAATTCTTTCTCCCTTGTAGCCTCATCCATCAGATCGGCCTCAAGAGAGCGCAAATATTTCATTTTTCGTCGATTCAAAAGCACTTGCCGAATCGTTGGTTCTATATAATCCAGGGGGGCTACATCATTCGGCTCCAGCACATCCACCACCTTTGTCAAATATACCCCCGTTGAATCCTCCAATTGAAAAAATTGTGATTTTTTTAGGTAATCCCCCTCGTTCTCATAGGTCAGGGGATGTATTTCTTCTACCACCCGGGACAAGGGTACCCACAGGGAATCATTAAAATGCAGTTTCTTGAATTGTACCCCGACAGAATCCAGGAACTGCAAATCGTCCCCTTCAAAACTCTTGAGCCTTCGGGTCACTTCATCCTGGTTGATAAATTGCTTAGGGATCTCAATAAAGCGGAGCTGCAGAATTTTCTCCTGCAGCTTAAAATTCTCCTTCTCCTTATCATAGAAGCTTAAAAGTTCCTGCTCTCCTACCAGCGTATCGGCGATCTGGGCTACCAGGGCCTCCTTGTAGGCACGGGTGTAGAGCTCGGCCCTGTAGTCGGAAATAAGCAACTCAAATTCCCTCAACTGGTCCTCTGGCAGGTTGATTCGGGCCTTGGTGAGCAACAATTGCTGCGTAGCCCATTCGTTGATCAGGTTGTTTA
>NZ_JBAVZJ010000306.1:0-2961 GCF_049588695.1 Robiginitalea sp. | reverse complement strand
CGCTCCTAATCCTTAGAAATCTGTACATTTATAGACCGTCACAAAAGGCTGGCCAAACAGCGTACGCTTGTGACAAATTCAACCCTGATTATTAAAAGATGGCGAGGTTTAGAAAATACATTGAGGGATAATTTGGTAAACTATAAAAACATGAAAAGAATTACTGCAATTGCGCTTTGTTTTCTCACTCTTGCAATAGTAAAAGGGTATGGTCAAAACGAAAGACCAGAAAAATCCCTTTTTTACCCCATTTAGAGATACTACGATCTAATTAAAACTCCACCCAAACCCACTGGTCAGGATGTAGTCAAACTCACTAGCCGTCGCAGGGGGTTGATTGTCATAGTTAAATTGAAAACTGGTTTTGACATAGAAATCATAGGGAAGGTCGTATTTCACATTCAGGTTGTAATCCACCCGAATTCGTCCACGCTCAGAAATACTCGGATAGAAATCAACATTGGTATCCAGGCTGAGGTCTTTAAAATCGAACATATTAAAACGGCTTGAAATAAAGAGTTCCGTGGACTCTTTATTCAAACTGCTGTCGTCGTAATTCTCAATGTTGAAGTTCAATCCTGCACCAAGGCCCCACAGGAGTTTGTCGGTTATGGACAGGAACCGCCCTACCCCTATTTTCCCGCTGTAACGACCCTGAAGGTCCTGTTCCGTATTGGACAGGTAGGATCCCGAGCCCAGGATATACCATTTATCTGAGACGAGTCTGTTGACTTGAATATCTATATTGGTGCGCTGAGTGAGTTCTACATTATCCTGATTGGCAAAAAGCGAGGATATTTTAGAATTCGCTAACCACTTAAACCCGTTATAGGATACCCCTCCATCAATATTGAGCTGTCGCTGATTATTTGCTTTAGTAAGGTTAAAGCCGATATCGATGTAACCTGAAATCCGCTTAATCCATTTTTTCTTTATCACCTTAATGGCAGTTACCTGATTCAGGTTAAGTCCGTTCCGCGTACCTTCGGTAGAATAAACCGTCACCTTTCCCTCTTCCTGCGACCGCAAGAATCCGAAAAGGCGCTCCCCTCCTACAAGGACAATAATGCATCGTCTTTCTAAAACCAATTTGGTTACATCATCGTAATCAATGGTAAAATCGTCGTCGCTGTAAGGCGTTTCCATGGTTAACACCCCGGAAGTCAAATCCTTTATTTCACCGTATAAAACATTGCCATTCTTCACCCAAAGTGTATCGTGTTGTGCAGCGAGCTGTCCCGAATAGAATAAAAGGCATAGGAGTACAATAGCGCCAAAAAATGAAGACAAGTTCAGGCCTTTACGGTTTCGAAAATACCGGCACATATCCATAGTCAGGGAAAACAGTCGTTTTAAAACGGTCGAAAAATAGTTAATTCTGACTAATTCGGTATTGACCTCAAGCAAGTTTCCTGTAGAAGTCCCGGGGAATGCACATCTTGTGATTTCTGAAAGCACTATCTTTGAATCTATGCCATACACCATTAAAAAGCCAAATTTATTGCTGGCCTTTCTGATTCCCACACTACTGATCTCAGGCTGTTCCGATGACGATCCGGTACCCGAAGAACCGGTGCCGCTCATTCGCCTGAGCACCTTTTTAACCTCAGGCACAGAAGAGCTCCAGATGGATGTGGTCAACGATGGCAGCGCACCCATTATCACCAATTTAAATGACGAGTTGGGCCTTGATTTTTTAGTTTTCGGACGCAGGGACGTGGATGAAAATTCGGCAGGGTTTTATTTCTGGCAGCAACAACTTTCGAGGGCGTATTACAAAGATTTGAATACCGGCATTACTTTCTCAGTCAATGACGTGTGCGGTTTCAGTACCGAAAACGATACCCCAAAAGCCATCCGGGATGTCAGTGGAAACGAAAATTTCGTGGTCTTGCCCTATACCCGGCAGGGCGATGATATGGCACTTGAATTTGCCGTTAGAATATTTGATCGGGAGGCTTCGGAATGCCGGGATCTTTTCCTTCCCGAGGTAGCCACTTCAGAAGTTGAAAACTATAGGATCGAAGGGGATTTACTCGGTATCTATTATCGGGATCAGGCATCAGGTAGCCCTTTGCTTTCCCTTATTGACTTGTCTGTCGGTTCGATACTGCAGACTTTGAATCTGAATCCGGATTTCCAGGCAGCTACCTTTAAAGGAAATGATCTCTGGATTTTCAACGGAGACACCTCATATGTAGTGCTCAATACCTCCACAGGAAATTTTATTCGGTCGGGCAATGCCCCAGGTTTGCCCGCACAGGGCCCGGGCATGTTTGACTCCCGATTCCTGGGCAACCAATTGTTGGTGGATTTTATCTACCAGCAACCCAGCCTGTTTTTTTCACAGCCAGCGGTTTATGACTTCGATACAGCAGCCCTTGTAGAAGGTGGCAGTCCATTCCTTCCCGCGCTTCAGGAACAGATTGAACGGGCAACGGGAGACAGGGTCCTTTTCGGAAATTACGGGGTTGATCTTGAAACAGGTACGATTGCCATTTCATATATACGTGGAAACGGCTCTTCCGAAGGAGGGGTAACCCTAACCACTTTTGATCAGAATTGGTTTGAACTTCTCGAGCTCCCCTTTCTTCCGGAGGATATCGAAATACAGGAAGTTCAATAAATCCCAAGTTTTTGAACGCACGTTCGCTGGGCCCAATCCTCAAGGCCCGATCCTATTTTTCCATCCCAAAGGCGGACCATTGGCCGATTAAAGGCCGAAATTCAGGACTTGTAAAGGATTATTTAGTAATTTTCTCATATATCTTAGGTGAAATCATCATTTCGCGCCCAGATGTTCGAGTTCCCCACAACGTCAGAACTATGGATTATACAAAAATCAAATCGATTCGAACTTCGGTCAGCTACTGGTATATCATTCTGTTGATTGGCCTTATCTATCTGGCCGTTGGCTTTATGGTCCTGGTGCGCCCGGTGGAAGCCTTGATTGCCCTGTCC
>NZ_JBAVZJ010000305.1:0-4836 GCF_049588695.1 Robiginitalea sp. | reverse complement strand
CCCATATCTATTCCCCGAGGGCTTGCCGGAGGTCTGCAATGACATCCCCGGGGTGTTCAAGGCCCACGGAAATCCGGACCATTCCATCGGAAATTCCGCTTTGCGCACGTTCCTCCGGGCTGAGTTTACTATGCGTTGTAGAGGCCGGATGCGTTACAATGCTGCGGGAATCCCCCAGATTGGCAGAAAGCGACAAAAGCTTAATTCTATCAAAAAAACGGCGTCCGCCCTCGACTCCCCCGTCAACTTCAAAAGCCACCACACACCCCCCGGCTTTCATCTGTTTTCGGGCCAGCTCGTACTGAGGGTGTGAAGGCAGAAAAGGGTACTTTACCCAATTCACCCCGGGTTGTCCCTCCAGGAAAGAGGCCACAGACAGGGCATTCTCACAATGACGGTCTACGCGCACGGGTAAAGTCTCCAGGCTCTTGGACAGGACCCAGGCATTAAAAGGCGAAAGTGCCGGTCCGGTTATACGGGCAAATCTGTAGATTTTGTCGATCAGGGCCTCCGAGCCTACGGCAAGTCCGGCCAGCACCCTACCCTGTCCGTCCATGAGTTTGGTGCCCGAATGTATGACGACATCGGCTCCGAAACGAATAGGTTGTTGCAGGTATGGGGTCGCAAAACAATTATCGATGACCAGTAACAACCCGTGCTTTTTGGCGAGGTTTCCCAGCAGTTCCAGATCCAGCAGGTCTACTCCCGGATTGGTCGGGGATTCGGCGTAGAGGATTCTCGTCTCGGGCCGGATCAGGGATTCAATGGCTTCGGGCTGGTCAAAAGGGAAATAGGAGTGTGAAATCCCCCATTTTGGAAAAATGGAGGTAAACAGGGTATGGGTAGAGCCAAAGACAGATCGCGAGGCCACAATATGATCCCCACTCTCGAGCAAGGCCGCGAAGGTGGAAAATACCGCAGCCATACCCGAGGCAAAAGCAAAACCCCGCTCTGCCCCTTCCATAAGGCAAACCTTGTCAATGAGTTCATCGGTATTCGGATTGGAATACCGGGAGTAGATCGTCCGGTCCTTTTCTTCAGCAAATGAAGCCCGCATATCCTCCGCATCATCAAAGACAAAACTGGAAGTGAGGTACAGGGGTACGGAGTGTTCCTGAAAGGAAGTTCTCGGCAATTGGGTCCGTATGGCTGTGGTTTCTGTGTGTTGTTTCTTCACGATTGTACGTTTAATGGTGTTAAAATTCAGTATGCCCTTTTTCTGCAATTCGAAGCAAATCCCCAAATACCCCCCGGGCCGTCACGGCTGCCCCGGCCCCGGCCCCCTGTATCACCAGGGGATTTGAGCCGTAGGACTCTGTATAAATCTCAATGAGCGAATCTGCCCCTTGCAGGTTACCCAAAGCACTTGCCACAGGAACGGGCTCGAGTTTGACCTGCAACAGACCCTTTTCTTTTTGGAGGTCCCCCGACAGTTCGCCAATATAGCGAAGCACATGCCCCAGGGGAACTTCCCCCCATCTGTTTTGAAAATGTGCATCCAGGATATCTGAAGCCTCCAGAAACTCGCGTAAAGATGTCTTCCTCAACGCTGCGGGAATCAGGTTTTCAATCTGTATTTCCTCAAATTCATTCCGCAAACCGAGCTCCCGGGCCAGAATCAGCAATTTACGGCCTACATCATTACCGGAGAGATCCTCCCTGGGGTCCGGTTCCGTGTATCCCGCTTCTAAAGCCTGCCTTAGAATCGCACTGAACGAAGTACCCTCCTTTGAAAACGAATTAAAAATATAACTCAGGGATCCCGAAAACACGCCCCGGATCCGGGTGATATTCTCCCCGGAAAGGTGCAACAGTCGAATGGTATCTATAAGGGGAAGGCCGGCTCCCACATTGGTCTCATATAAATATTGCTTTTGATTGGCCCGCAGATCATTTCTGAATTTAGCATAGGTGTCATACGATCCGGTATTCGCGATTTTATTGGAGGAAACCAGATCAAAGCCGTTCTGAATCAGGCTCAGGTAATCCTCTACAAAGTCTTTACTTGCGGTATTGTCCACCGCGATAAGATTTTCCAGGTGATGTTCCGATGTCATGCGGAAAAGGTCCTTCAGGGAATACCCCTCCTTTTGGTGCTTTAACTGTTGCTGCCATCCCGCCCCGATACCCCTGGGGTCAAAAAGCAGTTTTCTCGAGTTCGCTATGGCTGCTATTTTTATCTCAATTCCTTTGCGGGATTCTATCTCCGGCGCGGAGGCCAGGATTTGATCAATGAGTGTACTCCCTACCTGACCAACGCCGAACAAAACGAGATTAATCGTCTTGCTGATTCCAAAAATCTGACTGTGCATCACATTCAGCGCCTTGATCATGTCAGCCTTGTGAACCACCAGGCTGATATTTCGCCCGGTTACGGCATTATTGAATAAAAGAGGGACAATCTGATTTCGAATCAGGGCTGTATAGGGTTTGTGAAAAGTACTCAGATCCTGTCCCACCAGGGAAATCACGGCGACATCCCGGGTGACGAAAATCCGGCTGATATCCCGGGTCTTGAGATCTGCCTCAAACTCAGCTTCCAGAACAACCCGGGCCTGTTCGGCTTCTGAAGCTTTAACCACTAGCCCAATACCCCTTTCAGATGAACCCTGAGAAATCATCCCCACACTAATCCCATTGCGACCCAAACTCTGAAATATCCGGGCATCAACCCCCGCTTTTCCCAATAAACCACGGCCCTCCAGATGGATCAAAGCCTCCTCCTCAATGACGGAAAGGGAACGCACCCCATCACGGGTCTTTTCAGCACTGATAAGGGTGCCTTTACCCTGTTTTTCAAAAGTATTCAGGATCCGCAGTGGAATGTTCTTCTCCAGCAAGGGGATGATGGTTTTCGCATGCAGGACACTCGCCCCGAAGTTGGCCATTTCATTGGCCTCATCAAAGGACAATTGGTCGATACGACGGGCATTGGGGACCAGGGCAGGGTTAGCCGTATAAATCCCGTCGACATGGGTGTAGCTTTCGAGTTCATCGGCGTTGAGGAAATTGGCCAGCAAAGAAGCTGTATAGTTACTTCCGTTTCTGCCCAGGGTAGTGGTTTGTCCTGCAGCAGAAGACGCAATAAATCCGGTTACAATCCCTACCTCACCGCTGTCCATTTGCTCAAAACAAGTACGGACACGCTCCCGGGAAAGCCCTTCCTGAATACGTGCATCGCCGTATCGCGCATCGGTAAGCAGAAATTCCCGGGAGTCCAGAAAACGGGCCGGAACATCCATTTTTCGAAGTAATCCACTTACCACCCGCACAGAGAGCAACTCGCCAAAAGCCCATACATGATCCCTGATTTTAGGACTGAAATCCCCCAGCAGGCGCACCCCATCGAGGAGGCGCTCCAACCCGGTAAAGAGGTCTTCCAAGGTCTCTCCTTCCAACGGTTTCTGCTGGTATTTTCGAAAGTCCCGAAGTAAATGTTTAAAATCCCTGCCCTGAGCGGCGGATTCCAACATTTCCAATAATTCATCGGTAGCCCTACCACGAGCCGAAAGCACAACCACCAGGCGCTCCCGGGCAAAATATTTATCCCGGATGATCTCCACAACGCGGTCCAGCCCCTCACCATTGGCCAGGGAAGTACCCCCGAATTTTAAAACTTTCAACGGACTGGGGGTGGCTTCAGGCTGAAAAACAGGCCTGAGGAGATCCTCCATCTGTTCGTGCTCTATTAGAAAGGCATCGTGACCGTGAAGGGAGCGAATCTCACCATAGGTCACGTTGCTGCGTGATTCTGCCAGGTGCCGGTAGGTTTCCCGGTTCTCTGAGGCCGTAAAGAACAAATCGGAATCCACCCCGATGATATGGATACAGGTATCGCTGTCCTTTAAGGCCTGAAAACGATCCGTGCCTCCCCGCGATATATCGATAGTCTTTAAAAGTTGATTGGTGAATTTATAGGCGGCTAATTGAAACCGCTTCTGCAACTTCTTCCCGTGGTGCAGCAACCAGCTCTCCACGTTAAATACCTGGAGTTCTTCATTGGTCGTTCGCTCAAAGCGCGCCTTAAAGGACTCCGGAGTGCGGTAACATAGCATGGCGTGCATCCGGGCATCGTGAACCGGGTTGCTGGAATTCTCCAGAAATCTTTCCTGGATCTGACAGTTGGCAATCAGCCAGTCCGTCGATTTCCAATCTGAAGCGACTGGAATGAGGTGCTGGGTCAGGTTGGGTTCTAAAGCTGCCATTTCCCAGGCAATACCTCCGCCGAGGGATCCACCGATTAAGGCAAAGAGCCTGGGTATTTCTAAATGCTGCAGAGCTCTTATAAAAATCCTGGCGATATCCGCAGCCACAAAATCCTTATAATTCTCGATCAGAAAGCCATCGTAACCATTCCCGGGAATATTAAAACACAAAACGGTAAACCGATCCGTATCTATACATTTACCAGGACCTACCAGGGGAACCCACCAACCTTCTGCCCCGGCAACGTTGGAATTCCCGGTCAATGCGTGATTTACCAAAACAACAGGGGCCGTATGCAATTCCCTCCCGAATTCTTCATAGGACAGGGTTATGGGCAATGTGGTCCCATTTAGGGTGGAAAAATCCGCCCATTCGATTTTCTTCAATGCTGTTGCTCTCATCTCTACAAGCTGTATTCCGATGCAGTTGCCCGTATTGACGGACGCTGCAAGGGTGGAATTTGTGAATTTTGAGAAAGAGGAGAGATCCCGGGGGGAATGGAAAATTATCTGTCCCCCGAGCTTGTGCCCGTGGGTAGAATGTAGCACCTTCTTCACCACAATGGGCGAAGGGTTGCCAAGGCTTCAACGGGTCTAATCCCTTCACCTTTCTCGATAATGTCAATATAAA
>NZ_JBAVZJ010000304.1:0-2001 GCF_049588695.1 Robiginitalea sp. | reverse complement strand
TTGGGATGCCGCAACCGTATTCTTAGAGGGCTTTGAAGGTTGGGTGGTAACAGGCTTTCTGGGATATATGGTGAGCCGCTGCCCTATCCTTAGATTATTGGACTTCAACCCGTTCCAGCGCTTAATCTGACTCACTCCCACACCATAACGTTCCGCTATTTTTCCGAGATAATCCCCACTGCGCACCCGGTAGCGGATACGGTCGTTGGATTCGACATATTTGGGAAGTGCCTTCTCCCGGGCTTCGAGATCTTTTTTGACTTTTTCATACAAGGCTACTTCATTCGCTACAAATGGGCCTATGGAGGCCGATGGGAGCCTTAAGGTATACTCCTTTCCGGTAATCCTGGGGATGATTCCCAGTTTATAGGAAGGGTTTAGAATTTTAAGTTCTTCTTCAGGCACCCCTGTAATCTCAGTTACCTGCTCAAAAGTAATGGTCCCTTTAACAATAACCGTATCCGTTTCAAAGGCGTGCCGGATAGATTCGGAAGGCTTTAGACCGTGTTCTTCTGCGTATTCAAAGATGTACATAGTAGCCAGGAATGCTGGTACATAACCCGCTGTTTCCCGGGGCAGAAACCCGCGAATACTCCAGTAATTCTCATAACCCCCCGAACGCCTGATGGCCTTATTTACATTGCCGGGACCTGAATTATAGGCTGCAAGAGCGAGGTCCCAGTCGTTAAAAATATCGTGAAGTTTGGCGAGATAACGGCTCGCGGCGTCGGTGGCTAAAACCGGGTCGCTGCGCTCATCCACATAACTGCTTACATCGAGTCCGTAGATCCGCCCCGTACTGTACATAAACTGCCACAGTCCGGTCGCCCCAACCCTGGACTTTGCCGTAGGATTAAGTGCAGACTCCACAATAGACAGGTATTTCAATTCCAGCGGCAGGCTATATTTATCCAGCGTTTCCTCAAATAACGGGAAATAGTATGCGCTGGAGGAAAGCATACGTTGCATTAAATCCCTTCTATGGGTCAGGAAGTGCTTTATGACTCTTTCGAGAGAAGGATTGTAACTTATATTAAAAGGGGTTTTCTCATCCAGCAAACGCAGGCGCTCTTTCAATAATTCTGTGGATATTGAATCGGTTTTTATATTCAAAGAATCCGCAGCTACATCCTGTATTTCCTGATACATTTCGGAAAAGCCCTTACTGAACAATCGGAGCTCCTCCAACCAAAGACTATCAAATTTTGCAGCTTCAGGATGATCCTTAAGCGCCCTGTTTAAGGTGTCTTGTGCTCCTGAGAGCATAACCTCCTGCAGGTCTTTTACAGGATTATCGATAAATTGTGGAACAATACTATCGCTGCCGGAGGGGAGGTCCTCAGACACCTGCACCTGAGCCATGCCTGCCTGGGTTGCAAACAGGGCTCCTGTAAGAATAAGGCCTATTGTCCGACTCAATTTCACAGTGCTGAAAATACCCAAATTAAATGTATTTGTCGTCTTAGTAAGAACGAAGGTTTTGACTATAAAGTGTTCTTAACCCCTTAAGGTTTAGGTTCTTCCATGATTGCCGCAATTCCTGGAAGCGTTTTTCCTTCAAGACTTTCCAGCATGGCCCCGCCCCCGGTAGAGACATAGCTTACTTTGTCCTGAAAGCCAAACTGTTTTACCGCGGCGACAGAGTCTCCTCCGCCCACCAGTGTAAAAGCCCCATTTTCGGTAGCTTCTACAACTGCGTTTCCGACTTCAATGGTTCCCTTTGAAAATGTTTCCATTTCAAAAACCCCCACGGGTCCATTCCAGAGAATGGTTTTGGATTGCAATATTACCTCCCTGAACAACGCAAGGGTTTCTGGTCCTGCATCCAGTCCCTGCCATCCTTTCTCAATTGTACTGGCGGGCATTATTCGCGTTTCAGCCTCATTACTAAAATCATTCGCCGCGACCACGTCTACCGGTAAGTGTACCTGAACTCCCAGAGAACGGGCTTTTTCCAAAATAGAATTCGCGAGATCGACCTTATCCGGTTCACATATGGAA
>NZ_JBAVZJ010000303.1:0-11645 GCF_049588695.1 Robiginitalea sp. | reverse complement strand
GTATGGAGTGCCGCATCAATCTCCTCAACTCCTGATTTTCGATGAGGAGGGTGTTCGGCAGCATGTCTCACACGGAGCTATCGGTGCCATAACCCCGGATGAGGTATTAAAAAACCCGGACTGAGCCCGGGTCTTATTGTATTCCTTATGTTCATTTATTAAATTATCTGAAGCGCTGTCTTTGCAGGATGCCCTTGAGGCGGGTTTTTAAATCCTCCCCAGCGCTGAAGACCATTTCTTCATCTGTGGGAAAAGGTACGGCTGCAAGCCCCAATCGGGCCACCAGGTCATTGTCCAGGGCACGTCTGTCCCCATCGTAATTGGCATAAATATGCTGAAACACAAACTCACTGGTCAGTGGATATGAATTCAGGGATTGCTGCGTGCGCAGGTCAACGAAATTCACATTGCCCACTACCTGGGCCATTTTTTGCTGGGTAAACTCATAGTAATTACAGCGAACGGTCCGCAGACGATCAATTTCTATACGGTTCCCAAGACTATCCCTCACAACATTCCCCTCCGCATCGAGTAAATCCTGTGTTCCGTCTTTTATTTGACGTTCCTTGATGACCTGTCTTTCGGATATTTGTTCCGGGGTAATGACTATATCGCGGAATGCTACCTGCATTTCATAGTCGTACTGGATTTCGTCCAACGGATTGGTGTGATAGGCAGTCCACAGATTATCCATTCCGTATGTATTGAAGTTCAGCAGGTCTGCTTCAAGGCGTTCGGGAATGATTTGTTGGGTATCATTGATCATACGGACTTTTACGTAGTCCAGGCCGTTTTGATATGCATATTCCATTTGTTTTCGGGTGTCGGCATAGCCCGGATTGATCTCATTGAGGTATTGAAAGTCTTCATACGCTTTGCGGAATTCCCATTTTTGAGTGGCATCATTGAGTAGTTGTGAGGCGTTTTCATATAAATAGGATGACAAGGTCTCCTGAACTGCCAGTAGCTGTGCGTCGTAGTTGGGAAAGCTAAAGGATGCCTCCCGCCCTTCGTCGTAAATCGGCAAAGGTAGCAGTGGGCGTATCCGATTCTGCACATTGCGGATCTCGCTATACCTCTTGTAAATTTCTTCCAGGTGTGCCGGATTCCCATCCTTCTGTAAAAAACTGATTTCCTGCTCCTCAAATTCGAGGTATTTTGCATAGGCCTCTTCAAGAAGCACAACATAGGTCTGTTTGTTCTTCCGCGTTTTGTTTTCAGCCAGTTCCATGACTGAAGTATTAATCGCCTGCAGATAATTCCCTGTATTGAGGGCTTGCTGTGTTTTTTTGACACCTCCGCATGAGGCGGCAACTACCAGGAGTACGAGAATGGTAATGAATCGTTTCATCTTTTTTCGCTTTGAGATTCAAGGGCATAATCCAAGAGGCATGCCAAAACCTGTCGAGACTAGAACGAAAATCGATGAGAGTTAGTATATCCGCGGTGACGCGTACTACGTGTTAGGTTTGAAAAGTTTTTGGGAGCATTGGGGGCAGGAGTTGCGAACGCACTTCTCCGAAACCAATGCGCAATCCCTCATTCTTGCAGTATCCTTTGAGAACTACCGTATCCATATCGTCAATAAATGTCCGGGTCTGCCCGTCTTTGAGGGTAAGGGGCTTACTACCCATCCAGGCCAGTTCGAGCATGGAGCCAAAAGAATCACCAGTAGGTCCGGAAATTGTCCCACTTCCCATCATATCCCCACTGTTTACCTTACAGCCGTTCACGGTATGGTGGGCAAGCTGTTGTGCCATTGTCCAGTACATATACCGGAAATTCGAACGGCAAATGGTATTCGAGGCTCCCGATTCCGGGATCAAATCTACCTCGAGGTGAATATCGAAACTTCCCGCACTTTCCTGTCTGAGATAAGGAAAAGGGGCGGGGTCCTGAACCGGGCCGGCCACGCGGAAGGGTTCCAAAGCATCAAGAGTTACAATCCAGGGGGAGATAGAAGAGGCGAAACTCTTTCCTAAAAACGGGCCTAAAGGCACGTACTCCCATTTCTGTATATCCCTGGCACTCCAATCGTTAAATAAAACCAGGCCAAAAATATACTCCTCTGCATCGGCTACCGGTATAGGTTCTCCCAATTTATTGGCATCTGTTGTGATAAAGGCCATTTCCAGTTCAAAATCAACTCGTTGGGAAGGTCCAAAAACCGGGGTCTTGGCCCCCTTAGGCATGGTTTGCCCATAAGGTCTTCGTATGGGGGTGCCGCTCGGAATAATGGTAGAACTCCGCCCGTGATAGCCCACCGGGATGTGGAGCCAATTCGGCAGGAGGGCATTTTCCGGGTCTCTGAACATTTTGCCGACATTCGTAGCGTGCTCCTTGCTGGAGTAGAAATCTGTATAATCACCTATCTGAACGGGCAGTTGCATTTCAATTTCATCCAGTGCGAAAAGGATGATTTTTTTATGGGCCTCGTTCTGCTGTAAATCCTTATTCTCCACGTCAAAGATTTCGGCGATCCGGTTTCGCACGGCCCTCCAGGTTTTCTTTCCGTCCGATATAAAATCATTCAGGGTATCCTGGAGGAAAATATCGTCCGTGAGCGGGATATCCCTCAGATAGCCCAATTGATGAAGCGCTCCCAGATCTATGGCGGTGTCGCCAATCCGCGTACCGATAGTGATCACATCTTCACGGGTGAGAAAAACTCCAAAGGGGATATTCTGAATGGGAAAATCTGAGTCTTCCCGGACCGGAAGCCAGGAAACACGGTTCGGGTCGTTGGCTTTTATAGGCATGGATAAATGTTAATTGACGTTTGATAAATTCCTTCTCAAAGATATTATTTTATCTGGTTTAACCCGACTCAATTTGTACTTTTACCCGGTCTGAAAAAAAGGCATCCTATGGAAAGAGACCTGGCTATTTTTGAACTGATCAAAGCGGAAGAAAGGCGTCAAATCAATGGAATTGAACTTATTGCCTCGGAGAACTTCGCGAGTCCCCAGGTCATGGAGGCCTCTGGGTCGGTGTTGACCAACAAATACGCTGAAGGATACCCCGGCAAGCGGTATTACGGAGGTTGTGAAATTGTGGATCAGGTTGAACAAATCGCTATCGACAGGGCAAAGGAACTCTTTGGGGCCGTTTATGCGAATGTACAGCCACATTCGGGTTCCCAGGCCAATGCAGCGGTTTACCAGGCCATTCTGAAGCCCGGAGACACCATACTCGGTTTTGATCTATCACACGGCGGCCACCTGACCCATGGTTCTCCGGTGAATTTTTCGGGAAAACTCTATCGGCCTGTTTTTTATGGGGTCGATCAGGAGACAGGTCTGCTGGATTACGACCGGATTGCTGAGATTGCGAGAACGGAAAAACCGCAGTTAATTATAGCCGGGGCGTCGGCCTACTCCCGAGATATGGATTTTGAAAGGTTTCGTGAAATTGCCGATGAGGTGGGGGCCTTCCTTTTAGCAGATATCGCTCATCCGGCAGGATTAATTGCCAAGGGCATCCTCAGCGATCCTGTCCCTCATTGCCACTTTGTGACCACCACGACCCACAAAACACTCCGCGGACCCCGCGGAGGGCTTATTCTTATGGGATCTGATTTTGAAAACCCTTTTGATATTCGGTTGAAGTCAGGTGCCCTAAGAAATATGTCATCTTTGATCGACCTGGCGGTATTTCCAGGAAACCAGGGAGGGCCCCTGGAACATGTCATAGCTGCAAAGGCGATTGCCTTTGGGCAGGCTATAAGCGATGACTTCCTCCACTATATGATCCAGGTGCAAAAGAATGCTGCAGCCATGGCAAAAGCCTTTACTGACAGGGACTATCACATCATATCCGGAGGTACAGATAACCATATGATGCTCATCGACCTGCGCAATAAAAATATTACCGGAAAAGCTGCCGAAAAGGCCCTGGTACTGGCAGATATTACAGCAAACAAAAATATGGTGCCGTTCGATGATAAATCTCCTTTTGTGACATCGGGAATCCGCTTTGGAACGGCGGCAATTACGACCAGGGGGTTGCAGGAGGAAGACATGGAACAGATCGCAGACTGGATTGATCAGGTCCTTTCTGATCCGGATTCTGAAGACGTGGCTGCGAGGGTTAAAGGCGAGATTAATAAATTTATGGGCCACAGGCCTTTATTCGCCGGATAACCATCTCCTTTATTCCAATGCGCGAATCATCTCTTCCGGCACCCTCGAGGGTTTACCACTTGCAGCGTCCAGCAAAACCCAATGTGTTACACAGGTGGCCACAAGGGTTTCAGTCTCCTCATGAGTTATCTGTACATGCCTTTCAGACTGGGCACCCCTGGCTGTTTTAACGTGAGTAACAACCGTGAGCTTGTCCCCCAGGACTGCGGGGTGGTGATAGGTTATATGGTGGCTTCGAACAACCCATACATACTGGGAATCCCATTCAGGCCGTGTTAGTTTTTGCCAGTGTTCTTTAGAGATGCGTTGTACCCATTCCAGATATTGAACATTATTCACATGATCCAGATCATCCAGATGTTCGGGCCGTACCACGATGTCAAAGCGGTAGGTTTTCATCCTTCCTTTTTGAAAATGCGGACTTCGAAAAGGGTGTCCCAATTCTTTCCGGTGACAAAAAAGGAATTGCGGCCAGGATGATAAGCTACTCCATTAAAAACGTCAAGTTCCGGATGTTTTCCTACTTTTTCCTTAAGGCCTCCGAAATTTACAACTCCCTCAATGGCCCCGGACTTCGCGTCGATAATCATCATACTTTCTTTTTGCCAGACATTGGCGTAGAGTTTTCCCTCTACGTACTCCAGTTCGTTGGCTTTGTTGAAGACGGATTTATCAGTAACTGTTTCGACGAATCCGGTTTCCTGCAGGGTTCCGGGATCCAATGTCCAGATTCGCTGGGTGCCATCACTTTTAAAAATATGGACACCATCATTTGCCAGCCCCCAACCTTCATCACTCTCACCGTATTCAAAACTTCCCAGTTTGCTGAGGGTTTTAGCATCGAACATAAAGCCCGTGCCGGACTGCCAGGTGAGCATGTAGATCGTATCATTGAGTATGGTTAACCCCTCTCCGAAGTACTGTTTATCCAGGTCGACCTTTGTTAGAACCGCACCCGACTTATAGTCTACCTTTCGCAGTGTGCTCGTTCCACGCCGTCCTGTGCTCTCATACAAGGTATCTTTGAAGAATTCCAGGCCCTGGGTGAATGCTTTAGGATCGTGCGGATAAGAATTCAGGATTTCATAAGTGTACAAGGCGGGCCGTTCTTTGGCCAGTACCAGTATTTCCGTTTCCAGTATTGCTTTTTGACCCTCTGAAAACACATGGGCCAGAAGGCGCTTGGTTCCCAGGACAGGGTCGGAGAAAGTGAGTTTCCCATCTGTAAGTGTTATCGGGTTGCCGTCCAGAAAATACACAACAGAGTCTACAGGCAAATCCGCCCGATTCTTCAGCCGGACCCCGACTGACTCGTATTGTTGTATCTTTTTTGCCCCATTCTCAATTTCGAGAACGAAATTCCGCGATAGATCATTTTCCCCACATGAGAATAGTAACCCTAAGACCGAAAAGATCGCACTTACTTTAAATTTATTCATATGACAAAATTACACATGTCCGGGGATTGTCACAAACCCAAAAAGAATGTATATTTGCGCGCGGCAAGTCCTACACGACCAGCTCCTGCAGAATCCCCCAGGGTGGGAACGCAGCAAGGGTATGCGGTCGTAGCGGTGCGATGTAGGTAGCTTGCCGTTTTTTTGTGCCTTAAAGTCAGATCTATACCGCTTGAAGCCCGGCGAAATCGCGGGCTTTTTTATTACTTTGCAACCATGAAAGCACCTTCAGAAGTCGTACTTATCACAGGAGGCTCCTCAGGCATAGGAAGATGTATAGGTCAGCATTTAAAAACTGCAGGATACACCGTTTACGGCACGGCTCGCAACCCGGGAAGATATCAAGAATTTAAGGATTTCCCCCTTTTGAAATTGGATGTTCAGAAAGCGGAGTCTGTGCAGGAGGTAATCGCTGAACTCATTCAAAGAGAAGGGAGAATCGACATTCTGATCAACAATGCGGGGGTAGGTATTACCGGACCGATGGAGGAAACCCCGCATAGTGAATCCCTGCACGCTTTTGAGACCAATTTACACGGCCCCCTGCGCCTAATTAAGGAGGTCCTCCCGCACATGCGGAAACAACATAGCGGATTTATCCTGAATATCACATCCATCGCGGGGTATATGGGGTTGCCCTTCCGCGGAATTTATTCGGCAACTAAAGGGGCATTGGAGTTGGTTACAGAAGCCTATCGGATGGAGCTCAGGCAATTTGGGATTCGGATGTGCAGTCTTGCGCCAGGAGATTATGCTACGAACATTGCCTCAGGCCGCTACCATTCTCCAGTCCGGGAGGATTCGCCTTATCGCGAAGCCTATGGGCAGAGTCTTGAATTGATCGATCGCCACGTCGGCGAGGCGGAACCCCCGGATGCCGTGGGTCGAAAAGTATTGTACATCCTTAAAAAAACCAGGCCCTCGGTACATTATACCGTAGGGAGTCCGCTGCAGCGATTTTCGCTGACCCTAAAGCGGTTGATACCCGACAAAATATACGAGCGTCTCTTGTTAAACCACTATAAGTTGTAATTTTGTGGGCGTATTTAAAGCAGATTTACCTACCTAAAACCTGAAAATCATGAAATTTTTTATCGATACAGCTAATTTGGACCAGATTCGGGAGGCCGAGGAACTCGGGGTACTGGATGGAGTAACTACCAATCCTTCCTTAATGGCGAAAGAGGGTATTACGGGAAAAAATAATATACTCAAGCACTATGTCGATATCTGTACAATTACCCCTGGGGATGTTTCCGCGGAGGTCATTGGGACGACCTTTGATCAAATGGTCAGGGAAGGGGAGGAGCTTGCAGAATTACACGATCAAATCGTGGTAAAAGTGCCTATGATTCGGGACGGGGTCAAGGCCCTTCGTTATTTTTCTCAAAAGGGAATCCGGACAAATTGTACATTGATTTTTTCTCCGGGACAGGCGCTGTTAGCTGCAAAAGCCGGGGCGACTTATGTTTCCCCCTTTATAGGTCGTCTGGATGATATTTCTTCGGACGGGTTAAGCCTAATCGCAGAGATACGTGAGATTTACGATAACTACGGCTTTGAGACTCAAATCCTGGCTGCTTCAGTCCGCCACGCCATGCATATTATTAACTGTGCAAAATTAGGAGCAGATGTCATGACCGGGCCCTTATCCTCCATTGAAAGCCTGCTCAAACACCCATTAACCGATATCGGGTTAGAGAAGTTTCTGGCAGATTACAAAAAGGGCAATTCCTGACATTTGTGGAGGAGACTTCGAAAGAATCTCTGCGCAAGGGAAGGTGATCATAACGCTCTAGCACCCGGACTCCAAGAATATTCCTGGAAACCAACAGGGCTTTAAACTAAAAGGAAGTATTCAGGTTTGCGAAGCCGTCGATGACTTTTCCGTCTTTGGCCACAATACTCTTGTAGGGATGGTAGACCACCAGGGTATGGGCAAAACTTTCGAAATCCTCCGCCCAATATTGGTTCTCCGGATCTAGGGAATAGGTTGCCAGCATGGATTTCCAACGCGGTTTTTCGGTCCGCAGGCATATTCCCACGAATCGATAGTCCCGGTATTCCTCGTTCAGTGAACGCACTTTTTTGGTAATATTTGCCAGGTGATGTTGTTGCGGTCCTGACCAGAAATAGAACACAACCGGGCTTTTTCCGGCCAGATCTTTAAGACTTTGTACACCTCCATCCACACTTTCTAACATGAGGTCTGGGAGCTGATGATTCGGACTCAGGTTCTGGATGGCCTCGCTTAAAGCTTCAATTTCCGCGAGGTGTCGATTGTTTTCAGAGCGATTCAGGAAGTCGGTCATAAAAACTTCCAGATTCTCTTCGGAATCATATTTCAGCAAATAGTCAAAGGCAACTGTTCTGAAAAGGTTGTCCCTGAGTTCGTCTGCAGTAACAAGGCTGTCGATCAGTTTGAGCTGATGCCGGTTAAAATGGAGTTGGTTCCCGGCCATATCTTTATTCACTGCACAAGCCTTTTTACAACTCATATACGCCAGGTTTCCGATATGGAAAACCATAAAATCATGATAGGGTTTAAGAAAAGTCAGGCTCAGGTCGTCATAGGAGACATCGTTCCGGTAATCATAAAAGTCTTTCGGCAGTTCGTGAACCCCATCGGAGTCGGCCATCATTTGCCGGTGCCAGAAAGGATATTTTTCCCTGTAATAATAGTTTTTGTAGAGGATACTTGCCCGGGCCGTATGATAGGCCCCTTCTGTAAGCGGAAATTCATTTTTAAGCTCTTCCAGTTCCCTGACCTTACGGACTTTAAGGGAATCGATTTTGGCGCTGAAGGCTTCGGGTTCCATCGGGCCAAGGTTTTCGCGTACCAGGTTTTCCTCACCCTCGGATTCGAGGAAAAAATCGATCAGAAAATTATTAACTGCTTCGCCTGAACCTGAAAACACCAGGGATTCATCAAAGGCCACGGTATTTAGGCGAATCTGCATGCTGTCGCCTTGTTCGAGGTATATGTACTGAAACTCCGGCCGGTGAAAAAAGTTATACAAACCACTCTCGAGAGAATCAATACGGAGTTCAAAACGATTCCGGGCATCGAGCCGGGCTGAATCGATGGGTTCCTCTCCCTTATATAGAATAACATAGGAGTCCGTAGGATTTACAATTTCCCCCGAAATTGAAACAGGTTTGTCATCTTGTTGTGGCTCCTGACAGCCACAAACCCCGAGAAGTGTAAGTAAGAGTAAAAGTCTTGTCATAAAATCTTACCGCATAGAATCAATAACAAAGCTAAAGAAAGCCCGATATGCCTCTTGTTAATAGGGAGTTAAATGTATCATAACAAGGATCCGGCAAGGGTTTATTAAGATGGGTATAAAAGAGCCTCCCCGTTATATTTTGTGTATTTTTGCAAAAATTTTAAAGTACCCTATATGCTCTCGGTTTCCAATCTTTCTGTACAATTCGGTAAAAGAGTCCTTTTTGATGAGGTCAATGTGACTTTTACCCCAGGCAATTGTTATGGCGTTATCGGTGCTAACGGCGCCGGTAAATCTACCTTCCTAAAAATTCTTTCCGGTGCTGTAGATCCGACGTCCGGTCAGGTAATCCTCGAACCGGGAAAGCGCATGTCTGTGCTGGAACAGAACCACAACGCCTATGATGAGAACCCCGTTCTGGAAACTGTCATGATGGGCAATAAGCCCTTATTTGGCATTAAGACAGAAATGGATGCCCTCTACGCCGATTACGATGATTCCAATGCAGACCGGATTGGGGAGTTGCAAGTGGCCTTTGAGGAAATGAATGGTTGGAATGCCGAGAGCGATGCAGCAGCTTTGCTTTCGAATCTGGGGATTTCTGAAGACCTGCATTTCAGGCCCATGTCCGATCTGGATTCCAAATTAAAGGTGCGGGTATTGTTGGCACAGGCCCTTTTTGGCAATCCGGATGTACTGGTTATGGATGAACCGACCAATGATCTCGATTATGAAACGATCAATTGGCTCGAGAATTTCCTGGCGGATTATGAAAACCTGGTTATTGTGGTGTCCCACGACCGTCACTTTCTGGATGCGGTTTGTACGCACGTGGCGGATATAGATTTTGGCAAGATCAACATGCACAGTGGCAACTACACCTTTTGGTACGAGAGCAGTCAACTCGCGGCACGGCAAAGGGCTCAGCAAAATCGCAAGGCTGAGGAAAAAGCAAAAGAACTACAGGAGTTTATTCAGCGATTTAGCGCGAATGTTGCGAAGAGCAAGCAGGCAACATCCCGCAAAAAAATGCTCGCCAAGCTGAGTATTGAAGATATTAAACCTTCGAGTCGGCGGTATCCTGCTATTATTTTCGACCGGGAGCGAGAAGCCGGGGATCAGATTCTCAACGTGCAGGGGCTGGAAGCTCGAAGTGAAGAGGGCGACTGGTTGTTCCGGAAAGGAGAACTCAACCTGAATCGGGGCGATAAAGTTGCACTCATTTCCAGGGATTCCCGGGCAACCACCGCTTTTTATGAAATCCTTTCAGGAAACAGGCAGCCCGAAGGAGGTACGTTTTCCTGGGGGGTTACCACTTCGGTGTCTTACCTGCCTTCTGACAATAGTCAGTTCTTTGAAAATGATAATAATTTAGTGGACTGGTTACGGCAATGGGCCAAAACTCAGGAGGAGAAAGAGGAAGTTCATCTTAGGGGTTTTCTGGGAAAAATGTTATTTAGTGGAGAAGAAGCCCTGAAAAAGTGTTCAGTACTTTCCGGAGGTGAAAAAGTGAGATGTATGCTGAGCCGGATGATGTTGCAGCGGGCAAACGTACTGATGCTGGATGAGCCCACGAACCACCTGGATCTGGAGAGTATTACGGCCTTTAACAACTCGTTAAAACAATTTAAGGGGACCGTTATTTTCACCACTCATGACCATCAGTTTGCTCAGACGGTTGCCAATCGGATCGTCGAACTCACACCCACCCATACACTGGATCGCTATTTGTCCTTTGACGACTACATGACAGATACCACACTAAAACAACAGCGTGAGAAGCTGTATCAGGTACCCGTATAAACTTCCTTACTGGTTTCAGAGTTAAAATCCCAAACGAAGTTCAGGCATTGAAATACTTACTGTTCCAAATGGCGGGATTGAAGTTTTTCCCCATGGCAAATCCGTAGTAAATCACAACGGCCGCAACGGATTTAAATATGAAGAAGAAGATAATCCAGAACTCTGTATTGCTACCGGCTTTTGAGAATAAACCATCAGGAACAACAGTCGTTAGTAAGAAACTCGTAAGGATGATCAAAAGCATCAGGTTCACGATGTTTTTAAAAGGCCAGACGAGCATTTTTCGGAGGGGATGCAGGTCGTCTCCCCATTTATGGACGAGATAGAAATACTGATTTCCCATAGGCACGAAAAGTAAGGGGTCATCCTTGTCCGCCAATTTAAAGAGACGGGACGGCGCAACGATTTTCAGGCCTTTGAGCTCTGTCTGATGGTCTTCCTCAATTCTCGTGATTTCCCCTTTTGCTTCTTCCGGAAGTTCAGGTTTAAAATATTTCAAGTCCAGAAACCGGAGCCTGTAATCAATACAAATCTTTCGAATATGGTCCAGGTGGTAGATCCTGGAGGTATCCAGACGGTCAAAATCAAATTGGTTCGGGACAACGGGTGCCTTCGGGGCAATGTCATCTGCAACAGGCGTCGCAAACTCGATGTCAACGCCTTTCAGTAAATGGGCAAGTGCTGCCCTGTCAGGCAAATCCCCCCTTTCGGCGCGGAGCTTCGCCTCGATATTGGTTCTTTCTAGCATTCTTTTTCTTTTAGCAACTGTTCAAAGTTACAGAATGATCTCCAACATGTCAACCAATGTTCTCGTGGGATAAATATTAAAATAATGTTAAATTATTAGGACTACAGTTCTGAACCTGCCGCACTATTCCGTGAAAGTGTTATTTTGTCGATGAAAGCGACCCATTCGTCGATAAACTGCCCAAACCACTGATCTAAGAGCCGATTTATGCGTTTTTCCCCCATACTGCTGCGGTGCGCCTTTTTTTTACTGACTTGTTGCCTCC
>NZ_JBAVZJ010000302.1:0-6560 GCF_049588695.1 Robiginitalea sp. | reverse complement strand
GTTCTGCTTTTCCCAATACTTTGGGAGCCTTGGAATCTTCGGAAAAAACAGACACCTGAATGTCGCAGGATTGGTGGCTTCAGCCGTTGTATTTAGGATTTGTTTAACAAAACAAACCTGCCTTTCTCAGTAGTTTTGACCGAACTAAAAACCCAATAAACATGATAAAAAGAATACTTTTGACGTTGGCGCTAAGCGCTGGACTTATGGGGGTTGCACAAATGCAGACCCCTGCCCCGAGCCCGGGCTCCACACTGGAGCAGATGGTTGGCCTTACAGAGGTTACCGTGAAATATTCCCGCCCGTCCATGAAAGGACGAACGGTTTTTGGAAACCTGGTCCCTTATGGAAAACTTTGGCGAACTGGAGCCAATGCTAATACCACTGTTATGTTTAGTGACGATGTAACGGTAGGAGGCAAGACCCTTAAAGCCGGGACCTATGCGGTTTTTACCAAACCTATGGCAAACAAGTGGGAAGTACTTTTTTATTCAGATACCAGCAACTGGGGAACCCCGGCCAAGTGGGATGATGGAAAGGTAGCAGCTAGTATTACGGTACCAGCTGTAAAGACAACACCTACAGCTGAAACTTTTACGATCACCCTGGACAACCTGCATAACAACGGGGGAACCCTCGGAATGTGGTGGGAAAACACCTATGCGGGCGTTCCTTTTGAGGTACCGACAAAGGCCAAAGCGATGAAGAGTATTGAGGCGGCTATGGGTGGACCTACTGCCAATGATTACTACGGCGCTGCGTCCTACTATTTCCAGGAAGGAATGGAGATGGACAAGGCCAAAGAATACGTAGAGAAGGCGGTAGCTATGAATCCGGAAGCATTCTGGATGATGCGTCAGCAATCCCTTATTTATGCTAAAATGGGAGATAAGAACGGGGCAATTGCTGCTGCTAAAAAATCCCTGGCAGCTGCTGAAAAAGCAGGAAATGCGGATTACGTTAAGATGAACAAAGATTCTCTGAAGGAATGGGGAGCCATGTAATTCTTTTTGTCCTTGCAATACCACGGCTTTGAAACTCGTGGTCTGAACAAATCAAAGGAAATATATCAGAGGCCCGGCCGTAAAAACGCCGGGCTTTTTATATGCGGATGGGTGGATTTTTCAGCAACCTGTCAAAACCTTCCAGCAAGAGGGCGAGGACAATAACCAGTGCACATCCAAAAGCGTTGAGCCAGAGAAAAGACATCCAGTCGAATTTAAACCCGATAATGACCATGACCTGGGTGATGATGGCGGCGATAAAAACTGAGTTGCCTCGTACTTGTTTCACGAAGAAGGCGAGCAGGAAAATCCCGAGTACATTCCCGTAAAAAATGGAGCCGATAATGTTGACGAGCTGGATCAGGTTTTCGGCCAGGCTGGCCAGGCACGCCAGGGTTATGGCCACTACACCCCACATTAAGGTAAACAGGCGGGAGACCTTAACGTAGTGTTTGGGCTCCATCTCCTGCTTTTTATTTCTCTTGTAGAGATCAAGGGCGGTAATGGTCCCCAATGCGTTTAATTCCGAAGCGGTGGAGGACATCGCAGCGGATAAGATCACTGCCAATAGAAGGCCGATGAGCCCCCTGGGCAGATAATTCAGGATAAAGTGTATAAAGACATAGTCTTTGTCGTTGGTCTCCACACTGCTGTCTGCCTGGCTAATTAATGTTTTGGCCGTTTCCCGGTTAAAGCGCTCTTTCTGGTTGATTTTCAAAATATTCGCTTTGGCCGCAACTGTGGAGTTGTAATCCTTTAGCTTCAGGGCCCTGGAAAAGGCATTTTGCGCCATTTTCTTCTCCTGCTCCAACACCCCGTGGGCCATTTCCAGTTCCTCGTACTCTTCGGCGTACTCAGATTCAAGAACTGCGGCAGTAGCTGCCGGGTTAAAATTAAGGGGGGAAGGGTTGTATTGATAGAATACAAAAACCATAACCCCGACAAGGAGGATAAAAAACTGCATCGGAATTTTCAGCATCCCGTTAAAAATAAGTCCGAGCTGGCTTTCCCGCACAGATTTGCCGGAAAGGTAGCGCTGCACCTGACTCTGGTCCGTTCCAAAATAGGAGAGCATCAGAAACATACCCCCGGTTATCCCGCTCCAGAAGGTATACCGGCTGCTGGTATCCAAGTCGAAATTGAGAATATTCAGTTTCTCGCTCGCCCCTGCAATTTTAAGGGCTTTGCTAAAATTAATGTCGCTAGGGAGGTATCCGAGAATAAAGAAAAAGGCCATAAACATCCCCAGCATAATCACGAACATCTGTTGCTTTTGGGTAACATTAACAGCTTTTGTGCCCCCGGAAACCGTGTAGATAATCACCAGGATACCGATAATGATGTTCAGGGTTTTTAAATCCCATCCCAGGACTGCAGACAAGATGATGGAAGGGGCAAAAATGGTGATTCCCGCTGCCAGTCCCCGTTGTATCAGAAACAGGATAGCTGCCAGAGTTCGTGTTTTCAGGTCAAACCGCCTTTCGAGAAATTCGTAGGCGGTATAGACCTTGAGATGGTGATAGATTGGGATAAAAACAATACAGATGATGATCATCGCCATGGGCAGTCCGAAATAGAACTGTACAAACCCCATCCCGTCGTGAAAAGCCTGTCCTGGTGTGGAAAGGAAGGTAATCGCACTGGCCTGGGTAGCCATTACCGAAAGTCCGACAGTCCACCATTTGGCCCGGTTACCCCCCAGGACGTATTCCTTGACATCTTTGTTTCCCCTGGTTTTCCAAACGCCAAAAAAGACGATAAAAAAAAGGGTGCCCGCCAGAATGATCCAATCGATAGTTGCCATGTTAAGCGTTCGAGGTCATAATAAAGTAGAAAACCAGAATATAGATGGCGTTTAAAACCAGCACCAGGGTATAGATGCGTTTCCAGACCATCTTTGCTTTCATTTCATCCTTTAACTCCACGCTCAGCAGGTATTGGCGCCTTCCCGATGGAAAGCATATTAGACAATAATTTAAAAGCTCCCGGTACCCCCGCAGGAAGTTCCCGAAAAAAACTCAGGCCGGTGTAAATATAGTATCCTGAACCATAGGGTGCGACCAGTAGACCACCTTTTTTACTGGATTCCCCGGGGTCATTCATGGAGAGCAGGGGTGTATAGGACGGATCCCATTGATCGGGGAAATACAGTCCGCGTTCCTGAACCCAGCCCTGAAAATCCTGGGCATTAATAACGTTGGGAAAATTCAGCACGGGATGTTCGGGTTCCAGAATTCCTACAGTGGCCGTTTCATCCGATACCCGGTCCCGGGACAGGCGAAGCGGATAGGGGGCAAGATTGCTAAAGTCACGGGCTCCCCGCCCACTGGTATTGTACTGTACAATCATGGTGCCCCCCTCTTTGACATAGTTCAGCAAGATGTCATTTTTAAAAGGCAATTCATCCAGTACGTTATATGCCCGAATGCCCAGGACCACGGCATCCATAGTTTTTAAAGTCTCAGCGCTGAGGGCATCCATATTCAGGGTATGCACCGTATATCCGATCGCTTCCAGGTTTTCCGGTACCTGGTCTCCGGCACCCATGACATATCCGATATGTTGCCCGGCTTTTTCAACATTGAGTCGTACAACTTTTACCACCGCAGGGAGTAGCACGATTTGAGCTGGAATATGTTCGTAGACAATAGGGATAAGTTCTTCACTATAGACCTTGTCTCCAATTGTTATTTCGGGAGTTACGAAGCCTTGCGAATCCCCGGGGGGAGGCATGAGGGTAAACTGAAATACCATTTCATCCCCTTTCCCCGAAAGGCTGAGGTCGTAGGATGCCGGGTTCGCCTGCCATCCTTCCGGTACCCTGAGCCTTACCTTGCCACGGGCACTTTGGGTATGCGATTTCACCGCTAATTTCAGGGAGCGGGAATGTGCTGAGGTGAACATACTTACTTGTTCATCAAAACTTGCGGTCACTTTGGGGAGGACTTCAAAAGCACGGACCAATTCTCCTTTGTCCGGTTCGGAATACCGGTGGACGACTGGCGTTACATAATCCAGCTTGGTACCGTCAATATCTAAATTTACCCGCAAATAAAATGCGGGAGGCGTTTTTGGTTTCCCGATAAGGGAAGGATCAGAAACGGTGTAAAGCCCCTGGGTTCCGGATTCCCGCAGCCAATAGGGGTCCGTGCCTGCATGGTCCTCTGGAATGGCAATGGCCCCTTCGAGGCGTATCCGCTGATTCTCAGTTAAGGGGATGAGACTATCGCTTTGCGTACCCGCATCCAGTTGAAATCCCCTGACTTCCACGGGCCACTCAGACCGGTTAACCATTTCGATGCGAATTGGAGCCGTTTCCCCCGGATTTGCAGCGTAATCTGCAGATGAAGCCTCAATATACAAGCCTGAGACGTTGACAATGAGTTCCAGGAGTTGCTCGCTTTTAACACGCTTCCAGTGCGAATCCTCCAATGCAGTCAGGATCTTATAGGCCTCGAGCAATTCGGGAAGATGGGAGGCGGGATCCCTGAAATTAAATGCGGATTCCATAGGGTTCAGGATGGCCCCGACAGCTTCCCCACCTTTTATCCTTTCCCAACTCGTGTCGATACCCTCGAAAGGATCTCCGTTCTGTGGTAAACTTCCTTCCAGTATTTCTAAATACTCTTGTTCAGAACCCCGTACGTTGGGTCTTCCAAAGCCCTGGCAACGGTGTTTGCTGCTTGCCATAGCGGCAATTTCGTTATTGGACAGGCCACGCTCCGGATAATAAACACCTACGTCCAGGGGAACAAGCCTCGATTTATCTGCCTTTTCAAAATTCTCGCGACTTCCGTAAGACCACCAGGACAGATTATAAAAGAGCCGCTCGGGACTCCAGGGTTGGAGGGACGCGAGTTGTTCCGGATAGGCATCGCGTTTTCCCGCCAGGGCAAAGGCTTCTGTACTTAAAATTGCAGACGATGTATGATGACCATGGGTGCTCCCGGGTGTCCGATGGTCAAAACGATTGACGATAATATCGGGCTTAAATGTCCGGATCACTCGCACTACATCCGAGAGCACGGCATCCCGGTCCCATATCTTCAGGGTTTCGTCCGGGTGTTTCGAATACCCAAAGTCGTTGGCCCTTGTAAAGAATTGTTGTCCTCCATCTACGCCTCTGGCGGCAAGCAGTTCCTGGGTGCGCAGGACCCCGAGCAATTCACGGAGTTCAGTGCCGATTAGATTTTGGCCCCCATCCCCCCGTGTTAACGACAAATAAGCGGTTTGGGCGTGCACTTCATTGGACAGGTAGGAGATCAATCGGGTATTTTCATCATCCGGGTGGGCGGCGATGTACAGGGCAGAACCTAAAAAGTTAATTTTCTGAAGGTCGTTATAGAGTTTAACAGAAGATGGCGGAGCCTTACCCTGTCCATTGCAAATAAATGGAAGTACAAGTAATCCCAGGGTTAACCAGCGCAGTAAATAGGGCATAATTCGGTAAATTAGTCAGCCGGGTAAAGATAGAAAGATAACGGGCCGGGGAGGGTACTTTAAAACTTCTTTAACACCCTAAAGCGCATCGCTCCCTTCGGTATCCGCTGCATCGGGTTTAAGAATCGTCACGGCTTTCTGAAGAAAAAGATTGTTTGGGTAAGTCACCAATTCCCCATTAGTGTTGCGAAGGTGTACATGATAGGCGCGGATATCTTCAATCCAGAACTCGTTTACACCTTCCAGTTCCTTATCGAGAATGCGTATATGATCTCCAATTTTAAACGGGAAGGAAAAAAAGAGGATCACCCCGGCTGTGATATTGCTCAAAATAGACCAGCTGGCAAATAAGGCCACCCCGATTACGGCAAAAACCGAAGATAAAATTAAACCGACTTCCCTGAAGTTTACGCCCCAAATAAGCAACAGGGCGCTAACCATCAATACGACATGCCCAATGGATACATATTTTAAGATTAACCGCGTTCGGATGTCATTCAGGTCACTGATCTGCCCAACTTTCCGTATGGCCTTTGTGGAGAGAACGCGCGTGATAATCAGCACACCCAGGGTCAGCAGGGTGGTCAGGACCTCGGTCTGGTAGTTGGTAAACAATTCGCTCATCGCATTTCCAATCCTAAACTATCCCGTAAAGATAGATCTGAGTTTCCATTTTTTTGCCAGTACGGGCTCAAAATAGTTTTGTTCAGCCGGGCTGTCGAGGTAATTGCTCCGCGTCCGGAAGGATAAGACTCCCTCCATCCCTCTATCCGGTAGGGAAACCCGTCCTGGAATTGAATGCTCAGGGTTCTGTCGAGTTCCGGATACCGTATATACAATTGCCGGCTGCCGGCTTCAGTGGTGAGTGTGACCTCGGCGTTGTAGGATTTAATTTCCCGGTGCTTCAGTCTTAGGTATTCCAGGGAAGGCACAATGCTCAGGTTCCCTTCCGGCAAGGCATCGGGTTGGGTGCGAATCATTGTCCAGAGTTCATCTTCGAGGACGTTTTTTTCGATGCTGAAAGCCTGGTCGGCTTCGGATTCGAAATAACTGTTGGACTGGATTTCAAAAGCTTCCCGATTGTTGAGTTGGGCAAATACATGACCACACCACTCC
>NZ_JBAVZJ010000301.1:0-2081 GCF_049588695.1 Robiginitalea sp. | reverse complement strand
CGAAGGGGGGCGTCGAATTCCTCTTGATTTACCTCAGGGCTACGGATTTGCCAAAAGGCCTTAGGTACTCTTGAGGCTGTAGAGAATTCCCAGACGCTTTTCAATAACAGTGTTTTTTCGGGAAACGACGCTTTTTAAAACAACTATTGAAAGCGCTCGAATACCCCTAACCCGAAAAGGGCGAAGTCATATTTTACAGGGTCCCCGGGATCCAGTTTTCGCAACGCCTTATCCAGTTCTGCTACCGCCCGGGCATCGTTCTGTTTGCGGGAGAGAAGGCCTAGGGCCCGGGCTACCTTTCCGGAGTGTACGTCGAGAGGGCAAGACAATTGCGAGGGTTGGAGCTGCGTCCACAGACCGAAGTCGACACCTGAATCCGAAGGGCGGACCATCCAGCGTAAAAACATATTGATGCGTTTGGCAGCAGATCCTTTGGCGGGGTTTGAAAAGTGTTTCTCTGAGCGTTGTAAATGCGGGATTTCAAAAAAGTGGCCGCGTACTTTTGTAATGGCCCCCTGCAAGTCCTCACCATGGGCATATTTGGCAAACAAAGATTCCATTCCCCCGTAATTCGAGTAAATATGCCGCAAACCTTTGACGAATGTTATAAAGTCGAGTCCGTTAAACGTACGGTGTACAAACCCCTGCAGAGGCTCGAGTTCTTCTTCTGAAGCGGACATCACAAAGTCATGCGGCGCCTGCTCCAGAAGTTCCATCATCCTGTTTGCACTTCGTATAATACTCAGGCGATTGCCCCAGGCGATGGTCGCGGTTAAAAAAGCGGCAATTTCAATATCTGATTTTTCGTGAAATCTATGCGGGATCTGAATAGGGTCTGAACTCAAAAATTCCGGCCGTTGATACTGCAGGGTTTTGGCGTCCAAAAAGGTTTTTAATGCAATTGTTTTCAAGATAAGCTAATTCCGAGTTCATGTAGCAGCAGTATTGGCCCCAACACTACGGTATTGTAAACGGCGTGAAATAGAATGCTCCACAATAGCCCGAAGCGTATCCGGACAAACCCTAAAAAAACACCGATATTCAGTTGGGGACTGATCAACAGGGGCGCAAGGGGCCAAATCTCCGAGAGATTTGGATAATTGCTCAGGTGTACGAGGGCAAAGGCCAGGGTGAATCCATAAAAAACCCATGGAAAAATCCTGGAATCCCTGAAAAACCACAACGGTCCTCTGAATATGAGTTCTTCGATGACGGGAGCTAATACGCAGCCTATAAAAAAAATCGTTATGGTCGAATACTTCTCGAAGAGTTCGTCAAGGGCGTGCTCCTCAAGGTTCCAGGGCCCAAGGTCGCTTATAACGCCTATTAGGATGGCCAGGAAAAGGGAAATCACCAAAGTCCACATCAGTAATATTCCCAAGGTGCGCACAGACGGATCCGGATCTGCCACATACTCCGGTTTCTTCAGAAAATCAAGTAGTGCCCGTATCTGCATTTTCTGAAAGGATCCTGCCGTCCACCATGGTGAGCTTCCGGTCTGCCATAGCAGCGAGTTCCTCATTATGGGTGACGATCACAAAGGTTTGCCCGTAGCGATCCCGAAGTTTAAAAAAGAGTTCATGCAGCCGATCTGCGCTGGAAGAATCGAGATTCCCACTGGGTTCATCTGCCATGATAACAGCTGGCCTGTTGATAAGTGCCCGGGCCACGGCCACACGCTGCTGTTCTCCTCCTGAAAGTGCTGAGGGCTTGTGGTGTAAACGGTGGCTTAAGCCGAGAAAGTCCATAAATTCCAAAGCTTGTTTCTCGGCTACTGCCCGATCGGTATTCTTTATAAATGCCGGGATGCAAACATTTTCCAGGGCCGTAAATTCAGGGAGTAACTGGTGAAACTGGAAGATAAAACCAATATGTTCGTTCCTGAATCGGGCCAGGCCTTTTTCGTTCAGGCCCGTGATATCCACTCCATTGACCTTAATGCTGCACGGTTGTTTTGTGGAAGGGGTGTCCAGGGTCCCCAGAATTTGGAGCAGCGTTGTCTTACCGGCTCCCGAAGCTCCAACAACTGAAACTATCTCGCCTTTTTTGATATCCAGACTGACACCCTTTAGTACTTCGAC
>NZ_JBAVZJ010000300.1:0-1883 GCF_049588695.1 Robiginitalea sp. | reverse complement strand
GTATTGAATAAAGGGTTAAAAGCAATCCGGGGATGAGATTCCTCTATCCCCTTTTGAATCGCATTTAGAAATCCAGCGAAACTACCGTCGAATAAAAAACAAGGATGTGGCTTCATAAAATAGGAATATGTCCAAATATATGGAATAAAGCCATAATTAGGAAATATTCCATATTATATTTAGGATTATTTCCAATTTTTAATACATTTGATAACGCGGGATTCTTCAACTCCCAGATTAACCATAGAAATGGAACACGAAATAGTAATCAAGAGATTCACCGAAGTGCGCAGGGATTTGGGATTTACCCAGGCTGAATTTGCCCAAAAACTTGGGATTCCCAGTACTACTGCAGATATTGAACGCGGACGTACCCGATTGACCGGTAAGGTGGTAACGGAATTACTGCGTCTGTATCGGATCAATCCGCTTTGGTTGTACGGGGAAAGTAATAAACGCTATTTGGATACGGATTCAGTGAGTGTGATGCCCAAGGTGGTAAGCGTTGATTCGGAAGAAAAAGAAAATATTCTCCTCGTAAATGCAAAAGCGGCAGCCGGGTACCCTCAAAACATTCAGGATACGAGCTGGTATCGCAAACTCCCGGCTTTTGACCTGCCCCTTCCCCAGTTCCGGAATGCCTCATACCGGGGGTTTCAAGTTGAAGGAGACAGTATGCTTCCCAATTTAAAACCCGAAGACTGGGTCCTCGCCCGTGGTATAGAAAACTGGGACGACATTAATCCAAACCGATTTTATGTTATTGTACTGAAGGATGCTGTAGTGGTCAAGAAGATGGAAAAAATTCCCGGGTCGGATCGTGTACGACTTATTTCGCTCAATGCTTCCTATTCGCCATACGAAATACACACAGAGGAAATTCAGGAAGTCTGGCTCGTCAGCAGTAAAATTACCTTTGGCATTGAAACAAATACTGAAAATGGATTGCTGAGGGAGTTGAAGCAATCTATGGAGGAACTCAAGCAAAAGCTGGGCGTTTCGTGAAATTTACCTTCTGGATTGTGATTTAAGGGATTTTTACTTCTTGCGTGTACGGAATTTCTCACAAGGATATTCTGGGCGAGAGGTGAAATTCATTTTACTACTTTTCCGATGGGGCGGTTGCGGTTGCAAGACCTTTAGGCTGGCAAAAATTGAAAAATAACCGGAGACACAACTTGCAGATTTCAATTAATAACCGACTGCCCGATCGTCTCCCCTTGGGTCAGCTCCACCTTCGAGGCGCCCCCTGTCGATTACCCGGATCGCATCTACCTTCCCGATGATAGGCGTTCGCCCCTCATTTATTTGATACCCTTTAGTTCTTAAACTATCCTTCAGGGATTTAGAAAAGCCATCATTTTCGAATGTTATGACGTCCGGGAGCCATTGGTGATGAAATCTGGGGGCATTTACAGCCTCCTGCATGGACAGCCCGAATTCGTATACATTGAGGATGGTTTGTGTTACCGCTGTTATTATGGTTGAGCCCCCCGGGGTACCCACGACCATCCAAAGTTTCCCATCTCTTTCGACAATGGTCGGGGTCATGCTGCTCAACATTCTCTTTTCAGGGGCAATGCTGTTGGCTTCTGCCCCGATAAGCCCAAACATATTGGGGGTTCCTGGCTTTGAGCTGAAATCATCCATCTCATTATTCAGGAAAAAACCAAGTTCATCACAATAGAGTTTAGATCCATAGGCTCCGTTAAGTGTTGTGGTAACCGAAACAGCATTGCCCTCAGCATCTACAATTGAATAATGGGTGGTCTCCTCACTTTCCACAATTTCAACCGCACCGTGGGACACAGCATCTGAGGACGTGGCCTGCTCAAAACTAAAGGCGCTCATACGTTCTCTTAAATAGGATTCACTCAGGAGCT
>NZ_JBAVZJ010000299.1:0-2878 GCF_049588695.1 Robiginitalea sp. | reverse complement strand
ATTACACGCCCGGTAAAATCGCGGGGGGTGCCTCCCCAGAAAATAAACCCGAGGTAGTCCGGGCCGAGCTGCATGACCTCGGCAGGATTGTATTTCATTCCACAGACCTTGAATTTCATCCCCCTGTTTTTTTAAGGAAGTCACCCAGGGCTTTCCCGGGTTGTGCTGTTTTCATGAATGCCTCGCCCATGAGGAACCCGTCGAATCCCAGGTCTTTCAATTCCCGGATCTGGTCCGGGCTTTTTAAGCCGCTTTCGGAAATCTTACCCACGCCATCCGGAATTAAATCGCTGAGGGTCCTGCTGATCTCCAGGGATACTTCGAAAGTCTTGAGATTCCGATTGTTTACCCCGATAAGGTCTGCCCCGGCGTCCAGGGAAAATTCGAGTTCTGCCTGGGAATGCACCTCGAGCAATACCTCCATGCCCAATGCCTGGGCGGATTTGCACAGGCTCCCAAGGGCTTCCCTGGAGAGAACGGCTGCGATAAGCAATATGGCATCTGCCCCGAAGGCCCTGGCTTCCAATATCTGATAGGGATCTACTATAAATTCTTTTCGCAACAAGGGCAGGGATGTCGAGGCCCGGGCGAGCAGGAGATCGTCCAGGGATCCCCCGAAGTATTTTCCATCGGTGAGTACGGAAATCCCACCCGCCCCTGCGGCCGTGTATCCGGATACAATATCGGATACGCTGCTATCCTGATTGATGATGGCACGGGAGGGTGACCTTCTCTTATGTTCCGCGATAATCCCCGTTTCCCGTGCTTTCAGTGTATTTTTCAGGGATACGGTCTGCCGGTCAAAAAGTCCAAAACCTTCCAGTTTGGCCGCCGGGAGTACCGTCTTCCGCAGTTCGACTTCCTTTTTTTTATCCTGTATGATTTTTTCGAGAATACTCATGGCGAATGGATACGTCAGGCGCTGAGCGCCTGCAGCTTTTTAAAAGATTGTTGGGCGCTTTTGTTCTTCAGGGACTCACAGGCTTTTTCATACCCTTCCCTGGGTGTGCACCCCGTCGCCGTGGCAATGGCAATACCCGCATTTACGCAGACTACGGCTTCCTGGCTCGGGGTTCCCTTGCCCTGAAGCACGTCGATAAATATTTGAGCTGCTTTTTCGATACTATCTCCACCCTCGAGTTCCTGAGCCGTTATTTTGGTGAGTCCAAAATCTTCAGGGTTTAAAACAGATTCTACCTTGTTGCCAAGCACCTTAGCAGGGCCTGTAAGTGTGATTTCGTCATAACCGTCCAACCCGTGAAGGATGCTATAAGTCTTGTCTGTGTTCTGGTAGAGATAGCCGTACATCCGTGCCAATTCCAGATTAAAAACGCCGACCATCTGGTATTTTGGAAAAGCCGGGTTTACCATGGGCCCGAGCATATTGAAAAAAGTTTTAACACCCAACTCCCGGCGTATGGGTGCTACTTCTTTCATAGCCGGGTGGAACAATGGGGCATGGAGGATACAGATGCCGGCCTGGTCCAGGGATTTCTTCAGGAAATCAGAATCGGAGCTGAATCGAATGCCCAGAAATTCCAGGACGTTACTGCTGCCACAGGTTGAAGAGACCCCGTAATTTCCGTGTTTGCTTACAGGGATCCCCGCGCCGGCAACGACAAAGGAGGCCAACGTTGAAATATTAAAGGTGTTTTTTCCATCTCCCCCGGTACCGCACAGGTCAATCGCCTGATATTCGGCCAGGTCCACAGCATGGCAGAGTTCTAACAAGGCATCACGAAACCCTTCCAACTCTTCGATGGTGACACTGCGCATCATATAAACGGTGAGGAAAGCTGCAATCTGACTGGTGTTAAAAGTCCCTGAGGCCACCTCGATAAGGACCCTTCGGGATTCCTCCCTGCTGAGCCACTGGTGTTCGATGAGTTTATTTAAAATCTCTTTCATTTTTTCGCATTTAGCCAGTTCGCTATTATGGTTTTGCCATCAGGTGTCAGAACCGAGTCCGGGTGATACTCTACCGCCCGGATATCGTATTCCAGATGCCTGAGGGACATTACGGTTCCCGTCGAATCTGTCGCAGTAACCTCAAGGCACGGGGGAAGATCCGGGTGAACCACCCAGGAATGGTAACGACCTACCTCAATTTTTTCCGGTAACCCCCTGTACAATACGTCATCCCCTTTGATGGTGATTGAGGTGGCTACCCCATGGTACACCTGTTTTAGATTTACAAGCCGACCCCCGAATACTTCGGCAATGGCTTGCTGGCCCAGACAAACCCCAAGGATCCGCTTGGATTTTGCCCCAATTCGAATCAGCTCTTTAAGCATTCCGGCTTCATCGGGGATGCCGGGCCCCGGGGAAAGCACGACCTGTTCAAAATCTGATAATTCCCCGAGGTCGAGCCTGTCATTTCTTCGTACCACCACCTCACAACCCAGGTCTTCAAGATAGTGTACCAGGTTGTAGGTAAAGCTGTCGTAATTATCAAGGACCAGGACCTTTTTCATATCAGATTTTTTCTGCAATTTCCAGTGCCTTGGTGAGTGCCCCCAGTTTGTTGTATGTTTCCTCAAGTTCGGCCTGTGGATTGGAGGCTGCTACCAGCCCTGCCCCGGCCTGAAAGTAAAGGCTGTGGTTTTTACTCAGGAAGGTGCGAATCATAATGGCGTGATTGAAATCTCCGTCAAACGCCATAAAACCAATGGCTCCCCCGTAGTAGTTCCTACTCGTCTTTTCATACCTTTCTATCAGCTGCATGGCCTTGTGCTTCGGGGCCCCACTCAACGTCCCTGCCGGGAAGGTATCGGCTACAACCTTCATCGTGGGGATTCCTTTTTTTATTTTCCCAGTCACTTTGGAGACCAGGTGGATAACATGTGAGAAAAACTGTACTTCACGGTAGGTTTCTACC
>NZ_JBAVZJ010000298.1:0-9149 GCF_049588695.1 Robiginitalea sp. | reverse complement strand
CTGACGGTTTACTTAATTATCAACACCTTTATCATTGTAGTCATGTTGATGTCCCAGTCTGACAAGGAAACCATCACCCTGCGCTGGTATAATTTTTCAACCGCTATTTTCTGGGGACTGGGGCTCCTGATTCATGCTATGGTGACCTTCAGGTTAAACCCATTTTTCGGGAAAGCCTGGGAAAACCGCATGATTCAGAAGTATATGGATGAAGACCGCAAGGAATCCGAACGGTTTAAATAGGGCTCTGCTCCGGTCGCACAGGACAAGTATTACATGTATAGTACACTTAACCCATAGGGATGAAAGCACTGATAATCGAAGATGAAAAGCCTTCAGCCAGGCGATTAAGCCGCCTTCTGGAGGCCCGCAACATAGAGGTTGCCCAAATGTTGCACTCTGTAGCCGAGTCCATTGCCTGGTTTAAGGCGAATACGGCTCCCGATATCATTTTTCTGGACATTCAACTTTCGGATGGTCTTTCTTTTGAAATTTTTGACCAGGTAGCCGTCCGCAGTCCCATTATCTTCACGACTGCATATGATGAATATGCTTTACAGGCTTTTAAGCTCAACAGTATTGATTATTTATTAAAACCCATCGATGAAGAAGAGCTCGAAGCAGCACTGGTGAAGTACCGCACGCTTGGAGGAAATAATGCTGAGGTTCGCATCGATTTCGAAGACATTCGGAAATTGCTGGTCAATCCTGTAGGAAGGGAATACAAAAATAGATTTACCGCTCGCGTAGGGCAGCATATAAAAATCATTCCAACAGAGGAAGTCGAATGTTTCTATAGTGAAAATAAGGGGACCTATGCTGCTACAACCGAAGGACGTTCTTACCTTCTCGACACCACACTTGAGCAATTGGAAGAGGAATTGTCACCCGAGCATTTCTTTCGGGTCAGCCGTAAATTTTATGTGCAGGTCAACCATATCGCAGACATTATTGCGTATTCGAATTCCCGTCTGAAAGTGAAACTGAACCGGTTTAATGAACAGGAAATTATCGTGAGTAGGGAACGCGTAAAGGACTTTAAGTTATGGTTGGAATAAAATAATATAAAATACTGATAAATAATACTTTAATACTTACCATAGAAAAAAACTATAATAGCTTTTTTACCTAATCTACCCGATTTTCATCAAAGGAAGACGGGAGGAGTTTGGGGATTAGGCTTATAAAAATAGGCAACAGCACAACCCCTCCGGGCAAGAGGAAAATGGCCAGGGAAGGAATGCTTTTAAAGATGTCCAGCAGCTGTTTCTGCACCTTCTTTTTCTCATCTGCATTTAATTCCCGAACCGTGGATTTCGATAGGAGCAGCATCAGTTCTTTACTTTGGGATAATTCTTTTCTCAGGCGTTTGCTGTTTCTGCTGATCAGTCGGTCTACCATCCGGGCCATACTCTCATAGTATTGTGATCCCGGGACAGCTTCCCTGAGGAAATACACCTCCTTGCTGTGCAACCTGAAAAATGCCTGAATATCCCTCAACGCCCCTGCGATTTCTTTTTTATGGAAACCCAGGGCAGTACCATGTTTGAGTACATAACGCTGCTGGCGGGTATCCGGTCTGTCCTGTTCGAGAACCGTCAGGGCAGCTATATCCAGGAAGTAATGGGCTGCATCCGTTCCTCTGTAGTCCTCCAGGAGTTTTTTGAATTCTTTGAAAGATCCGGGATGCTTTACCCCTAAATAAGTACGTGAATTCTCAAAGGCATCCCGCAGCTTTTTCCGGTGCTCCGAGGGGGATTCCGAATCCAGGGAATGGTAGATAATATTGATGACGAGGGATTCTAGCGTTCCTGCATATTGTTTTAGTTGATCCTCCCCTTTGAGAAATGCCCGGTACACCAGAACGTCAATAGGTAGTAAAACATTGGTAATCATTGAGTTAAATGTTCTGCTAAGTATGGGTTCCCCCAAATACACCCTGGAGTCCAGAATTTTCTCCAACTGAACGGAGGTCTTACCGCTCTGCAGTATTTTCTGGAGCAGGTTGGGTTGGCCGAGTTCTAATTCTTTGTAAAACAGCCTAACGCTACCCAGGAAATCAGCATAGGATGCTTCCGGGAAGATCAGAAGATGACTGCAATAGAGGCCTGTGAGTAAATTGACCTTGGCTTTTTCATCCTGAGAAAGAGGGTAGGAGGGTTTTATAAACCCCGGGATTCCAACGTTAATGCCATACATAAATCCGCAGGAGCGCAGATCGGCGTCCAGGGCATCTAAATCCCTGTAAGCGAGGGTTTCTGTCGTCCGTAATGCACCAAATTTGTCAATCCACCCAAGGGCTGATGGGTTCATGAATGTATGAATTAGGCCTCCAAAAATAGCGGAAAAAAGGATACCGCATCTCCTTTTTCGATCAAAGCACGGGGTCCTTGTGGATTCCCGGAGAACCGTTTTGAAGTGCTTCCCGCAGTAATTCGGCTTAAAATTCGCGATTAAGCCCCCTTTTCTATTAATTTTTAGCAGTTACCTGAACCATCTGTTGTGCTATTTTTACCTTCTGAACACTTTGAGAATCCGGGTTTTTACCAGGATATCAGTTTTTAAAGTCGGAACGATGTATCGGCTTTGAAGAAAAAATACAGTGAATATGGAATTCTTTTTATTCTTGCTTTGGATTGTAATAATGGGTGCACTCGGGGTGAAACTCTATTTGGCCCATCAGGCCTTGAATCGGGCTAAAAAAAAACCGCCCCGGTATTGAGACGGCTTCCTGAACATTAATCACTATTTTTTATTCTATAATACCGGTACAGCTAATTCGCGCCCCGGCGGCTCCACTGGGTTGGGAGGTAAAATCATCCATTCCCTGATGCACAATCACAGCTTTGCCGAGGATGTCCTTGTTCGGATCCCCACATCCAATACACCATGCATCGGTTTCAAAGCTTACTTCTGCGCTCCCGTCTTCATTGGCGAGAAAGTTTCCGATATCTCCTTTGTGAAAACCTCCGGCATCTCCCCATTTTCCATGTGGCTCTGCGGTAGGATTCCAGTGCCCTCCTGTTGATTTCCCGTCGGCTGAAGAACAGTCCGCTTTCTCATGAATGTGGATGGCGTGCTCTCCGGGCGAAAGGCCCGAAAATGTTGCCGACATCGCTACCTGCCCGTCCTTTTCAACAAATTTTACCATCCCTTGCACATTGCTCTCGCTTTTGGGTTCCATCTGGAATGAAATTACGGTTTCCTCTACTTCTTCAACAGCGATTTCGACGGCTTCTTCTACTTCATCAGCAACGTTTTCTGCATCTTTTTTGGCCTCCTTACAACTCAGTGCTGTGCCCAGAAGCAGGCTCAGACAAATCATATTTAGTTTTTTCATGGTCTTGTTTTAGTGAGGTGAAAAGATAAGGAATATACGCGTCGAAGTCAATTACTCCTATGATTGTAGAAGATCCCTGTAATTTCATACACCCGAAACTAAGCACCCGCGGGCACTAATGGCCTTATTCAGCCACTTACATTCAGGGGGTTTTTATTCAGAAACCTGTTTTGTTTTAATTTCTGTAATGGAATCCAGGGTACGGTGCACCGGGCAGCGATCCGCAATTTCCATTAAGCGCTTATTCTGGCCTGCATCCAGGGGTCCGATGAGTCGTATTTCCCTTCGAAAGGTATCGATCTTAGATTTTGAATTAGTCTCGCAATCTTCACAGTCTGCCGCGTGCTCCTTGCTGTATGAGGTATGGGTCTCTACCGCTTCCAAAGGCCAACCCTTTCTGCGGGCGTACATCTGTAAGGTCATGGAGGTGCAGGCCGAAAGGCCCGCAGACACAAATTCATAAGGAGAAGGCCCAAAGTCGTTCCCTCCGAACTCAACAGGCTCATCAGCCGTCAAATAGTGATTACCCACTTTGAGCTCTGTAGTAAATTCATCTTCCTGTTCGAGACGTGCAACAACCTGATGGTCGCTTTTGATTTTTTCAGGTTTTGGCCAGGGCACATACCGACTCGCCCAGTTTGCAATCACCTTTCCGGTATAAAGCGCGTCAGATCGATTGCCGAGAAGGTGGTCTGCACCATCGAGGCTTACAAAGCTTTTTGGATGGCGGGCAGAAAGGTAGATTTCCTCGGCATTTTTAATTCCCACAATTTGGTCCTGAGGAGAATGGAGGATGAGCAGGGCGCGACCGAGATTTTTGACCACCTCGGGTAGTACATGGGCCTGCAGGTCATCCAGAAACTGTTTTTCAATGGTGAACCCCTGTCCGCCTATTTGTACTCTGGCCCGGCCTTCAGATTGAATTTCCTCCAGGCTGGAACGCAATAAATGGGTTACGTGCTGAGGTTCAGAGGGAGCGCCAAGCGTAGCTACTGCCCGTACCGAAGGCAGATTGGAGGCTGCCATGAGCACAGCGGCACCCCCCAGGGAATGCCCCACAAGCAGGCTCGGGGCCTGAAACTCACTTTCGAGGAAGGCAGATGCAGCTTTAAGGTCTCCTACATTGCCCGAGAAATTTGTCTGTGAAAAATCACCGCTACTCTCGCCCAGGCCCGTAAAATCAAATCTCAAAACCCCGAAACCTTCCCGGGCCAGGGCGTCGCTGATCTGCCTTACCGCAATGAGGTTCTTGGTGCAGGTAAAACAGTGGGCAAAAATGGCGAAGTTATGGGGATGTTGGTCAGGCGGTAACGCCAACCTCCCCGTGAGCTGGTCTCCCCTGGCATTTTCGAAATGGACTTTTTCGGTCTTCATCCAATGAACTTTTGCTACTAAGTTCGCAAAAAGAAGGGAGATGACTAACCGAAGCCCTTTAGTTTAAGGGTTCCTTATTAAAAAGCCCCCTGAGATCCGGGTTGTAAAAAAGGGCGAATTGCAGGCGGTCAAAATTGGTCGTCCTGAAGTGATTTTTTAAATAGCCGATTTGAATACTGCTATTTTCAGTGATGCGTACCCCCAGAGCCGCATAGAGTCGGTTTTGGTCAAACGGTTCATCCTGCAGGTTGATAAAAATCTCATCGTAGAGGTTGATAAAAAAAGTATCCGTAAGGGGCAGGGTTAGTTGCAATCGGTATCGGGCCCTGTGAAGGGTGGTGTTTTCCCCCTGATAATTTATAAACCGTTGTTCGAGGCGGTAGCGGTGTTCAAAATTAAATTCCCACACCTTATTGGTTAGGATAAATTGTTGAAAAATCCGGTTTTCTGAAATCTGGTTGCCCGCAAAAGGTACGTCCATTGCGGGACTATCCTCGAAGGTCGGGTCAGTATCGATATAGGCATATCCCAGGGTGGCGATGGCCGTTTTATCTATATGGTAGTTTATTCCGGTCCGCAGCAGCAGCTGGTTAAAATTGCGATCCACCTCATAAAACCGCCATTGGGCTTCGGTATGCAGGCTCCAGCGCTCAGCCAGCCGGTTCATTCCAAAATACATATACCAGGCACCCAATTCATCTTCTCCAGTCTGTTGGGCACCTAACTGTGTATGTGTCAAGAGAAAAAACAGGACAGGTGCAAGTACCAGGCTCAAAGTACCTGCCCGGGTCATTTTAAATCGTTTAGGACTCATATGAAGCAAGGGTTTATTGGGATTGGAGTTTACCATCTTCCATAGCGTCATCCCGGATAGGGACCCCGGGATCCTCTCTTAAGTGGACATTCAGAAATTCCAGGATCTGACTATATCCCTTAACCTGGTTTTCCTTTTTCAAAAATCCATGACCTTCATCGTCAAAGAGTACATATTCCACAGGCACCCCGTTTTGACGTACTCCGGCGACGATTTCATCGGATTCCACCTGGAGTACCCTGGGGTCCTTAGCCCCCTGAAGGACCATTAAAGGTTTAGTGACCCGCTCGGTATGGAAGAGGGGAGAAATGGCTTCAAGCCTTACGGAGTCAGCGCTATAGGGATCACCCAGTTCCTTGTACAAGGCTATCCTGGAAGATTCCCACCATGCAGGAATAGAGCGAAGGGTACGAATCCAGTTGGTCACCCCAAAAATATTGACCCCAACATCGAATTCCTCCGGAGCGAATGTAAGGGCAGCCATGGTCATATACCCGCCGTAAGAGCCTCCGATAATACCAATCTTTTTCCCGTCAATTCCGGGCTGCGAAGCCAGCCAGTCTTTTCCGGCAATACAGTCTTTTAGATCTTTGTCTCCGTGGTTCAGGTCGTCCATCTTGTAAAAAGTTTTGCCATATCCGGAACTTCCCCGGTTATTCACCGCCAGTACTGCGTATCCATGGTTTACAAGGTATTGTATAAGCGGGTTGAAGCCCTGTCTGGATTGTCCTCCCGGCCCCCCGTGCACCCACACGAGCGCAGGTACCGGATCGGATTTACTGGCCTGATGCGGCCGATAATAGATGGCAGGGATCTCCAGGCCGTCAAAGGATGCATACCGTATGACTTCGGCTTTCACCAGATCGCCAGCAGCAATTTCCGGGTTCAACACGTCTGAGAGTTGTGTAACCTCCCCGGATTCCAGGTTGTAGACATAGAGGTTCGAAGGACTGTTGGACCCTCCTGCATAAAACCGCATTAGGGTTTCATCTGCTGAAAACCCGACGTTGTTGACATCCATTCCATCAATAGCTGGTAACTCCAGGGGTTTCCCGGTGGCTACTTCAGTCACTTCGATAGCGTTTTTTGCATCTTCATTGGTATAGGTCACCTGATAAGTACCCTTATCGGTAAAATAACTCCCTGTAATATCCCACTCCTTTTCCGACACCTTTTTACGTGTGCCAGCGGAAATATCGTAGGACATCAGATAAGAAAATTCCCCTCCATCATCTGTGGTGTAGAGCAGGGCGCTGTCATCCGGGGTAAAGTCTTCAGCTGAATTTGACGAAAGATTCTCGTTTATTTTTGTCAGTTTCCCCGAGGAAATCTCGTAGAGAAAAAGGTCGCTGTCATTGGTGTTTATCGTTTTTCCCAGGGCGAGGTAAGCTTCATTTTTGGTGATGGCCTGCAGGGTATAGCCCTCCTCATTCTGAAAGATCAATTCGGGAGTGAGGGACTCCACATCCATCTTATAGAGATCATTGTAGCGCTTATCCCTTTGGTTCGACGCAAAAAAGAACGATTTCTTATCCTCGGACCACCGATAAAACAGTGAACGGGCACCTTCCCATGGCGTCAAATCCTGGGAGTTCCCTTCTTCGTCCATCAGGAAAATATGATAGATTTCATTCCCATTGTCGTCCATACGGAAGAGTTTCCGGCTGTCTTCAGGGAAATATGAAATGGCGAAAACCGAAGCGCTGTCAGATTCGGTTACAGGGGTGAGCGCCCCACCACCTGCCGGTACGGTGTACATATTATAAATACCCGAACGATTGCTGGAAATCAGCAGTTTGGAATTATCCGGAGCGAAGCTTCCCCCTCCGACATTTTCATTATCCATCATCTGTTCAATGGTGTAGGAAGCAGGTACTACGGCGGTCTCCTGTTTTTCGCTTTCCTGTTTGCAGCCCGTAAAAAGCAGGGCGGCAACAAGTACCCAAAGGAAGTCTTTCATGTCTGTAAAGTTCAATTTTTTGGTTTTAAGTCTCATTATTTTTCAAGGAGAAACGTTTCTGTTTCTTTGAAAGGGGAAAGGTCCAGGCCTTCCATTTCCTGCTGATAGGCTTTCCAGCCGTTGGCAAAGAAGGCATTGGTTTCCGCCAGGGCATTTTTCAAATCATTCCCGGCGTACTCAATCAATCGCTGCTCAGTGGAGGTCATTCCATCGGGGCGGCTTTGTACATAGCCATACGCATTGTAGATACGCCGGGTTACCGTCATCTCCGGATTTCTGGTAATACCCTGTCGCTTATCTTCCTTCCCAATATACGTGGCGAGGAGGGAGTCAATTTTAGTACTGATTTCCTTGGAAGCCTTTATTTGGGCCTTGTACTTTTCTTTATCCAATCCTTTCAAATCTTTGGCATAGGTATCTGCAACCTTTTTGCTCTCCACAAGCTGTTTGACGGCGTCCGCTGAAGTCTGCAAGTATGTATCCAGCTTTTTGGCCTCCGTATACCGGGCCTCTAAAGCGGCTGGGCTTACCTCAAAGCGCGGGTCGGATTCCACGACCAGTTGGGTCTGGTCGGATACCTCCCCAAGGCTGACCTCCACGCGATATGTGCCGGGCATAACGTCAACTCCTCCCGGTTCTCTTTTGCGTTTTTGAAGGGTGCGCGAAGGCCGGTCGGGTCCCGCTTCATCCAGGCGCCAGTATACCCGGTGCAAACCGGCAGAATCAGGTGTTTTGTACTTCAGGGTCCGGATCAACCGGTCCTGATCGTAGATTCTGACAAAGACGCTGTCCTTAGATGCAGCCTCGTCCTTTGGAGTTTCTTCAGCTCCCTCTTCCGTATCTTCAGGAGTATCTTCCCCTTCTTTGTACCCGTCCATTTTTGGTTTCGTGGCATCGGCACCTTCCTTAAGGTAATACGTTATCATGGCGCCCCGGTTGCGATTGGTGCCATTGAAGATCGCATCAGCTCCGAAGCGGGTGCCATTGGCCTGCTGGCTCGCGGCCAGGTAAGCTGTGGGAGGGGTGAAAACACTGATATCTTTAGTGAGGATATCGGAGTCTGATGCCATGGCTCTCAAGGGGCGGATATCATCGAGTACCCAGGCGGCGCGGCCAAAAGTACCAATGACCAAATCGTGCTCACGTGGATGGATTACAAGGTCTTTTGTCGATACCGTGGGAAATCCGTGTGTCCATTTCTGCCACGTAACTGCCGCGTCCATAGAAAAATACAGCCCGTCATCGGTACCCATAAACATCAGGCTCGGGTTTTCAGGATCCTCTATTATGGAGAGGACATAGCTTTTGACGTCCTTCTCATCCGCGATACGCTCCCATGTCTTGCCATAATTCCGCGTACGATAGGCATAGGGTGTATAATTGTAGCGCCTGTAGTCATTGGCAACGAGAAGGGCTTCCCCTTTTTCCGTTTGAGAAGCCCGGATTTGTGGAATCCAGCTTCCCGCGGGCAGGCCTTTGATATTCGCTGTAACCTCTGTCCAGGTTTGTCCGCCATCCCGGGTGTAATGTACCCTTCCGTCATCGGAGGCCACCCAGAGCATATCCTTTTCAACAGGAGAAGGTTCGATGACCAGTATGGTGCAGTGGTTCTCTGCCCCTGTGGCATCCATGGTGAGGCCACCGCTGTCGCTTTGTTTTTG
>NZ_JBAVZJ010000297.1:0-2538 GCF_049588695.1 Robiginitalea sp. | reverse complement strand
GATACCTCTTATGCAGACCAGCGCATTGCCGAGCTGGAAGCAGAAAAAGTCATGGCTCGTAAATTTATCCGCCAGGCCCGGGAAATGGGTAAATGTCTTTCCATCAAGGGCACTTTGGAAATTACCATAGATAACGACTGACACTTGCTTTAAACCCAGTACGCGAGATATTCCCGTATGGATTTACACCTACTCGTCGACAACCTGACGAACCCCGCCCTGCTGTTCTTTTTTCTCGGAATATTGGCGGTCCAGCTCAAAAGTGATCTGGAGATTCCGCCGAATTCCTCCAAGTTTATTTCCCTTTACCTTTTGTTCTCCATCGGATTTAAAGGCGGACAGGAATTAGCCCACAGCCCTTACGACCCCGAAATACTCTGGTCCCTTTTATTTGGTATTTTCCTGGCCCTCTTCGTCCCCCTCTATACCTATTTTATTTTGAGGCGTCGTTTTAGTGTCGCGAACTCAGGAGCCATTGCCGCAGCCTATGGTTCAGTAAGTGCGGTGACTTTTGTAACGGCTATCTCCTTTCTGGAAATCGAACAAATCAGCTACGGCGGGCATATGGTAGCCGTAATGGCTCTTATGGAAGCACCATCTATTGTTATTGGAGTCCTCCTGGTAGCCATCTTTGATAAGAAGAATGGCTTTGCCATGCCACTTCCAAAAGTGATCCGCCACGCCACTACCAATGGTAGTGTCCTGCTAATCCTGGGGAGCCTTGTGATTGGATTTCTGGCCAGCGACCACCAGGCCGAAGGGATTAAGCCCTTTACCACAGATATATTCAAAGGATTTCTGGCCGTATTCCTTCTGGATATGGGAATTACCAGCGGGGGTGAAATTTCAGCCCTGGTAAAAAAAGGTTGGTTTGCCCTGGTCTTTGCCATTGTCATCCCGCTTATTAACGGTTGTATCACAGCGGTGGTTACTGCTTCGTTTATTTCAGAGCCGGGCAACCGCTTTTTATTTGCGATCCTCGCGGCCAGCGCCTCCTATATTGCTGTGCCTGCGGCCATGCGTTTGGCGGTGCCCAAGGCCAACCCAAGTTTATATCTCCCTATGGCGCTTGCCCTGACATTTCCCTTTAACATTACCCTCGGGATGCCTATTTACCTGTATCTGATTCAAAGCTTTAGTTAAGGAATTCTTAAAAAAAGATGGCATATATGATGGATATCATATTTTAAACGGTTGAATGGCGGTAAATTGTTAGTATAAATTAGTATTAACAGCCAAAATTTAACAGCCATGAGAGTTAAAAAGAATCCCAAAGCCGATTTAAATCGCAATAGCGGGCTCTATTTTGTAATGGGCCTGGCTATCGTGCTCTTCGTAACATGGAGAGCCCTCGAGTATCGAACCTATGACAGTGTTCAGGATGAAATTGTCATGTTGGTAGACGCAGAGTCTTTGGACGAAGATGTTCCTCAGACCGAAATGATCCGTACAACACCTCCACCTCCGCCACCCGCGGCTCCCGAAGTGATTGAAGTGATCGAAGACACGGATGACGTGGAGGAAACCGTAATTGAAAGTACTGAAATAAGTCAGGACACAGAAATTGCCAGCGTAGACCTGGATGCCTCTGACATCGATGTGGACGAAGAAGAAGAGGACATTAGTGTTCCCTTCGCCGTAATTGAAGAAATACCTGTATTCCCGGGTTGTGAGGGCCTGTCCGCTGCAGACCAACGAGATTGTTTCAATCAGAAAATGATGGAACACGTACAGAAGAATTTCATGTACCCTAAAACAGCCGAGGAACTTGGAATTGAAGGCCGTGTATTTGTACAGTTTGTCATCGGACGTGATGGTAAAATTGCAAAAATAAGGACCCGTGGCCCCGATCCCTCCCTGGAGAAAGAAGCTGAACGTATTATCGCTGCTTTGCCCCAGATGATACCCGGAAGACAACGAAACAGAAATGTTAGCGTTCCCTATAGCATCCCGATTAATTTTAAATTGATGTAACTTAACGGCAAAAGCCGGATAATAAAGTGTGGTATGTAATAGGAATCGCAGTTTATATATTGATCGCAATAGCGATTGTCATTAGCCTCCTACTGAATGGAATCCGACCCTCGAAGACATTGGCTTGGCTGTTAGCCATCTTCACCATCCCAGTAGGAGGCATTTTGTTGTATTTAATGTTGGGTCGCAACCGCCGAAAGCAACAACGGTATTCCCGGAAGCCCCGTCCCCCGGAGTATAAGGTGACTACGAAATGGGATTCAAAACCCCTGAGTAAACGAGAAGACCAGATCTCCAGGCTCATCGAAGGCAATACGGGATTTCCGCTGACCTCAGACAATGAGGTTGAACTCCTGCAGGACGGATCCCAAACCTTCAGTCGAATTTTCGAAGCCCTCAAAGAAGCCCGTGAGAGTATACACGTGCAATACTACATCTTTGAAGAAGGTGAACTCGCAGATCGCTTGCTGGAGCTTTTTGCACAAAAAGAGGCCGAAGGGGTTGAAGTCAGACTCATCTACGACAGTATTGGGAGTCTATCGCTGAGCCGTGCCTATCTGAAAC
>NZ_JBAVZJ010000296.1:0-8573 GCF_049588695.1 Robiginitalea sp. | reverse complement strand
GACAATCCAAGGCTGGATACTCGTTTTTGGAAAGGCTCCAACCCGGTCCGGATCCTTATCGATAGAAGGCATACGGTACCCCACCACTTTCAAATCTTTGGGCCCGGGGGTAAAACTCTGGTCTTTTTTGATAAAAAAAATGTACCACAAGACACTGGAGATATTTTATACCATGAGGTTTCGGAGGATAAACCCCTGATACCTCAACTCTTGCATACATTGTGGCAGGAAGATATTCAGAGTCTGATCGTAGAGGGAGGGGCTCGCACCTTAGGGTATTTTATCAATTCGGGGAGTTGGGATGAAGCCCGGATCATTAATGGTCCCCTCGCATTGGAGACAGGACTTGCGGCTCCAAAAATTTTGCATAAACCCACATCTATTTATAAATCAGGACCGGACACGGTCCGAATTCTACGCAATGATTCAGAATATCATCTTTGATTTTGGCGGGGTGTTTATCAATTTGGATATGGATGCCGTCAACAGGGGTTTAAACAGTTACGGACTGGTTGCACCCGGAGCTGATCTTTTATCCCTTAGCGCGCAGTATGAAAAGGGAGAGGTGGATTCTAAAACCTTCCTGAGACGCGTACAACAAAGTATTCCGGGGAGTCAGGAAGAGGGTATACGGCAAATTTGGAATGCAACCATAGCCGATTTCCCATTCGCAAGGCTTGAATTCCTTATAAAACTTAAAGAATCGGGGCGATACCGTATGTTCCTTTTGAGCAACACCAACGCCCTTCATATCGAACAAGTCCGGGATAACATGGGGAAAGATAACTTTGACCGTTTTCGGGGGTGTTTTGAGGCGTTCTACCTCTCACATGAGATCGGAATGCGCAAACCAGATCCGAAAATATTTTCTTTTGTACTTGACAAAAATGGACTGAGGCCAGAGGAAACCCTTTTTATCGATGATACGAAGGAGCATATCGAAAGCGCTTCGGCACTCGGGATAAACACCTGGCACCTGGACGTTCAAAAGGAAAGTATTCTGGAGCTTAATAAACACTTGGTTTAATCAGGATGTGGGATCTCATATGGAGCATCTGCTGCTCCAGTATCATTTTTATCGTATTTAAACTCTTCAAGACCTATAAGGCGGATACATTTCACGCAATCATCGTAAATTATTTTACCGCTTTAGGCGTGGGATTGCTTGTCAATCAAGAGCCCATCCTCTTTGAGGAACTCGCTCAAAAGACCTGGCTTACAGGTGCCATCCTCCTGGGTGCATTCTTTATTCTCATTTTTAACCTCATGGCCGCGACTTCTCAAAACCTAGGGGTTTCAGTCGCTTCTGTGGCGACAAAAATGTCTTTGGCGATTCCTGTAATAGCCGGCCTTATCCTATATGAGGAACACTTGAATACCATGCAGTTTATCGGAATTGGCCTGGCGCTTTTTGCGGTCTATTTCACAGCATACAAGGAAAAAAGGGAGGGATTAAACGCCGAATTGAGAACCATGATTTTGCCATTACTGGTTTTTCTGGGGTCAGGAATTATCGACACAAGTATTAAATACCTGCAGCACACCATGATCCCGGAAAATGAATACTCTTTATTTTCTGCCGTTGTTTTTGGTTTTGCAGGACTGACGGGCATCCTGGTCCTACTTTTTAAAAACCCTAAAACCCTGACTCGCCTTAGGCCCGTCAATATTTTGGGCGGGGTAGCCCTGGGAATTCCGAATTTCTTTTCTATCTACTTTTTGTTGCGCGCCCTCAAATTTGACGGGCTGAATAGTGCTTCGGTTTTTACCTTGAATAATGTCGCTATTGTGATGCTTACCACGTTGCTGGGTATTGTTTTATTCAGGGAATCCCTGAGCAGGAAAAATTGGATGGGAATTCTTCTGGCGATAATCAGTATATTGTTAATCAGCCTTTTGTGATGTCGAATCAACTAAATAACTTTAAGACCATCTCAGGAACTGCGGGTCCGGTTTTATACCGTGAGAAGAAAAGCCGGTTTATCGGATATGCCTTTCCCGTTTCCTCCGTAGAAGCTGCCGACCAGCAGCTGGCGTCACTCAGAAAAGAACATGCAGATGCCACCCATGTATGTTATGGGTACCGCATTGGAATTGTGAATACACACCTGAGGATGAACGACGACGGGGAACCTGCCTATACGGCCGGAAGCCCTATCCTCGGACAAATCACCTCAGCTGGGCTATATGACGTGCTGGTGTGTGTAGTCCGCTATTATGGCGGTGTTAAACTGGGGGTAGGCGGACTTTCCAAAGCCTACAAAGAAGCGGCCAAAGGCGTCCTGGAAAGTTCTGCCGTCATTCGTAGAAAAGCTGTCTCTTTAATTCGGTTACAATTCCAGTACCCTCAGCTCGATGATGTTATGGGTTTTATCTCTCAAAACAGATTAAAAGTCACCTCACAACAAATGGAGCTGGATTGCACCATCGAACTAGTCGTTTCTACTGAAAAAAGCGAGGCCTTTTGCTTAAGGCTTGCGAGCATAGGGGGCGTTGAGGTTCAGAAAAAAGAAGTCTTCAGGTAAGTAAGGTCTGTAATTTATCCAAAATATAATCCGGGCATCGAACAGGTCTTCGCGTTTTGGAATTTAAAAAGGCCAAATCTGTCTGAGCCGTGGCGAGAATTTCCCCATTGTCACCCTCAATTTCGAAGTCAAATGAGATACGGACGGTAGGTATATTCCTCAGGCGGGTACGAATGGTGATCAACTGGTCGTATACGGCCGGTTTTTTATATTCAATACGGATAGCTGTAACAGGAAGAATGTAGCCGGTTTCCTCCATCTCCGCGTAGGATATTCCGAGAGCCCTCAACCACTCAACCCTCCCCATCTCCAGGTATTGCGGGTAGTTCCCGTGATAAACCACTCCCATTTGATCGGTCTCGCCGTAGCGGACCCGGATTGAAATCTCATGAGAATGCATAAAAATTGGTTGAAAAATAGTATATTTAAAAAGAGTCCCGAAGGGGGCTGAACTTGCAAAAAAAAAACTAGAATTTCAACCCCGTTCAGGTTTTTTTTTTAGGTTTTTTGTTCACATATTTGTCTCTCTCTAAAGGGACAGGTTTACTGTCCTTTTTTATACCGGCTAACAAGTACCTAACCAAGACTAAGACTGCTTTTCAAAATGAGTGTTACCGCGCGTTCCGTATGGGAAAATTGTTTGGTTTTTATCAAAGACAACATACAACCGCAGGCATTTAAAACATGGTTTGATCCTATTAAGCCCGTTCGGCTTACAGACAAATCCCTGAGCATAGAGGTCCCGAGTAAGTTTTTCTACGAATGGCTGGAAGAACACTATATCACTTTATTGAAAGTTGCCCTGACAAGAGAGCTGGGGGAAGGGGCAAAATTGGTGTATATCATTAAAATGGAGAATACTTATGGCAACCGGGAGCCGTTCACAGAAAAAATCCCGAGTTCAAACAGAGGACAGATGACACCCCAGGAAATGGATGTTCCTATAAAATCCAAGAATCCGGAATTAAAAAATCCTTTTGTGATTCCGGGGATTCGGAATATAAAGATTGAATCTCAATTAAATCCGAATTACAATTTCGAAAATTTCCTCGAAGGGGATTCGAACAGGCTGGCCCGGTCTGCAGGGATGGCTGTAGCCAATAAGCCCGGGGGCACTTCCTTCAACCCCCTGTTGATCTTTGGAGGTGTAGGACTGGGAAAAACCCACCTGGCTCATGCCATAGGGGTTGAAATCAAAGACAAATACCCGGACCGCACTGTCCTGTATATCTCCGCTGAAAAGTTTACCCAGCAGTATATCGAATCCGTTAAAAAGAATACGCGGAACGATTTTATCCACTTCTATCAGTTAATCGATGTGCTTTTAATTGATGACGTGCAGTTCCTCTCCGGTAAATCTGGGACTCAGGACGTATTTTTTCATATTTTCAACCATCTCCACCAGAATGGGAAACAGGTTATTTTAACCTCGGATAAGGCCCCTGTAGACATGCAGGATATTGAACAACGCTTGCTTTCTCGTTTTAAATGGGGCTTGTCTGCCGAATTGCAAACCCCTGATTATGAAACCAGGGTTTCTATCCTTAAAAATAAACTCTATCGGGATGGAGTTGAAATGCCCGAGGAGATTATCGATTACGTGGCCAAACATATCAAATCAAATATACGGGAGCTCGAAGGTGCTATTATTTCGCTGATTGCTCAATCTTCCTTCAATAAAAAGGAAGTAACCCTGGATCTCGCCCAAAAAGTAGTCGAAAAATTCGTCAAGAATACCAAAAGAGAAGTCTCGATAGATTACATACAGAAGGTCGTTTCCGATTATTTTGAGATGGATGTGGCCACCCTGCAGTCTAAGACCCGGAAACGCCATATCGTACAGGCGAGGCAATTGGCCATGTATTTCGCTAAAAAGTACACTAAAGCCTCCCTGGCAAGTATCGGATCCCAAATTGGGAAACGGGATCATGCCACGGTTCTCCACGCGTGCAAAACAGTAGATAATCTGGCGGAAACAGATAAGCAATTCCGGAAGTATATCGATGACCTGACGAAGAAATTCTCCTAATACCCTATGCCTGTTAAGGTTTTAATGGTTTGTCTTGGGAATATCTGCAGATCCCCATTGGCGGAAGGAATTCTCAAATCAAAAGTGAACCCTGCTGAGGTTGTTGTAGATTCAGCCGGTACTGCGGGGTATCATATCGGAAAAGCCCCGGATATCCGTTCCATAGAAGTTGCTTCACGGGCCGGAATAGATATCAGCCATCAGAAATGCCGCCGTTTTACACCTGAAGATTTTGATAATTTTGATTATATTTTTGCCATGGATCGGGAGAATTTGATGCATTTACAGGAATTAGCCCGAAATACTGCAGATTTAAATAAACTCTACTTATTGCTGGAGGAAGCAGGAAGTCCCGGGGAAGAAGTTCCCGACCCCTATTATGGCGGTACCGACGGTTTTCAACAGGTTTTCCGGATGATCGATGCGGCCACCGAAAAGCTCCTGCCCCTTTTATCCAAATCCTGAAAGCCTATGAAAACGAACCCCTCGGACTTTGGAAAGCTATACCTTATCCCCACTACCCTTGGGATCACCGAACCCCTGGAGGTTTTGCCCCTGACGATCAAGCAGGCAATCGAGCAAATCGATCATTTTATAGTAGAAAATGAAAAGACTGCCCGTCGGTTTATTAAGAAAATTACCCCTCGAAAGACTCAGAGTCTCCTCAATATATCCTTATTGAACAAATTTACCGAACCCGAACTGCTGCCGGGATACCTGGAACCCTGCCTAATGGGGCAACCCCTGGGCGTATTATCCGAGGCCGGATGCCCGGCCATTGCCGATCCGGGTGCCGTAATTGTCAGACTCGCCCATGAAAAAGGGATACAGGTAGTTCCGCTTGTCGGGCCTTCTTCCATTATACTTGCCCTTATGGCGAGTGGATTAAACGGACAGAATTTCGCCTTTAACGGCTACCTGCCCATTGACAGCTCCAATCGGAAGAAGACCATAAAGCAATTGGAAAAAAAATCAAGGGATACAGGACAAACCCAGCTCTTTATGGAAACGCCCTACCGAAATGAAAAACTCATCTCGGAACTACTTAAGTCTTTACAAGGGGAAACATCTCTGTGCATTGCGGCAGATATCACCCTGAAAACAGAATGGATACGGACACTCAAGGTGAGTGAATGGGGGCCAAACCTTCCCGATCTGAATAAACGGCCTGCAATTTTTGCAATCCAGGCCTGATTTTGTACCGCTTAATTTACCCTGGGATTCCGCTTCGGAAGAATGGAAGAGGTGTCGTATCCTTTAAATTTCCCCATATAATGGGAAATCGTGGTCCCGTAGGCATCCGCTAAGTCATGCGAACCCCAGGAGCGGAGGTACTTTCTAACATTACCGGGGCCTGCCAAATGAGCTGCCGCGAGAATACCCGATTCGGTAATCTCGACACCTTTGATCTTTTTACCTACAAAACGGGGGATGTCACGTCTCAAAATCCATTTGTTCCTGGAGAGATTTGTTACGAATACCCGCTCTTGTAATTCTGGATTTTTCAGGAATTTAGTGGCATTATACACGCCCATTAGTTGGAGCGTTCCGATCCCGAATTGATATTTCCCAAGGTATCCAAGGGTGTTCGTAATGAAATAATCCCCGCTGGACTCCTTAAAAGCCAGGGCTTCTCGAAAACCAATCACCGATGTTCCTAAAAAGGGTGGTTGAATCCACTCGGGCTGAATGGCCGTTGGTGGTGCCGGATAGATGACGTGTAACGTGTCTTTGATCAGTAAGGTTTCTGGGACCCTGACAGCATACTCTGACCGGGATTCCGAAACAAAACTTGTAAAAAGTAAAACCATGATCAAAGGACTGATAAATCGAATCCTCTTATTCATATAGTTTGTTTCGTAAGACTGAAGGACTCAAAAAGCCCTGCTTAACGTTCTCGGGTCAAAGATACATTTGAGGCATTTCGATATCCCCAACTTTATCTTAAAAGGTCAGAAAATTCGGATAAATGGCATAAAATGGCCCATTTCGTGTCTATCGTCGAATTTTTTGCTGATTGAGCCAACGGACGTACTGCTCTTTATTGCGGTTGTGCTGCCCAAGGGTCTCGGCAAACTTGTGATATCCGAAATTCTCTATATCCGCCACGAAATAGAGGAACTTGTGTTTTTCAGGGTTCAAAACAGCTTCAATGGCCGAAATATCGGGCATGGCAATGGGACCAGGAGGTATTCCCGGATACTTATAAGTGTTAAAGGGAGAGTCGATTTCCAGATCCCGGTAGAGCACCCTTTTAATAAGGGTATCATAATTTCCGGATTCTTTCTTGATCGCATAGATTACTGTGGGATCGGCCTGAAGCAACATTCCCTTTTTCAGACGGTTCAGATACACCCCTGCTACCCGGGGTCTTTCATCCGATTTCGCTGTTTCTTTGTGTACTACTGATGCCAGGGCGATGACCTCTTCCGGGGACAAGCCAACGGCCTGAGCCTTTGCCAACCGGGCATCAGTCCAGAATTTAGTGTATTCTGCCAACATCCGTTCCCTGAATGCAGTGGCCGAGGTATTCCAGTAAAACTCGTAACTATTGGGAAGGTAAGGCAAAAGGACTTGATCCGCAGTCCAGTCCTCGGCCCTGAGAAAAGCAGGATCTGTAAAAGCCTGGTACAAGGCGAGGCTATCTGCCTCCAGTTGGGTACTAATCCGCCCGGCCAGCAAAGCAGGGGTCTCCTGATTGTTAAAAGATACGCGGACAGGAATATTCCCACTCCTGAGGGCATTGACGATATCGTTGTTGTTCATCCCTTGGGTTATAGCGTATTTACCGCCTTTTATATTGTCGGTATAACGCTTTTGCCGGGCTGCTTTTTCAAAGGTTGAGGGATTTTTCAACAGGGGCTGTAATTGCTCCATAACCTCATCGAAATCTGCATCGGAGGGTATAAACACATAAGCCTCTTCGTTGCTGAAACCCGTGTTGGATATAAAAAGGGTTCGGTAGACCATAGCTGAAAACAGGCCTCCGATCAGCAGACCAAGTATAACAACAGTCAATAAAATGCGCTTAAGGTACATGGGGTTTTAATTTTTGGAAAAACAATTCGTCTTTGAAGCCCGAAGCAGTTCTTAACCAGTCCTTTCGAACACCGTTTTGTACAAAACCGAGTTTCTCAAATAGATGTATGCTGCGCAGATTATCGGCAGATACCCCGGCATACAACTGATGCATGTCCAGGACCTGAAACGCATAGGAACACAGTAGTGTCAGCGCCTCTGCCCCGAACCCCTGGTTCCTGTGCTCGGATTGTGAAATCACTATACCGATTCCCGCGCGTAAGTGCCTGGGGTCAAAATCGTAAAGATCGATAAGTCCGATAGCGGATTCATCCTGGCCTGTTATGGCCAGGCGAAGCTGTTTAGCCTGGTAAATATCCTGGTGTGCCGTTTCCAGGTATGCCCGCAGAACCTTTCGGGAATACGGTGTGAGTGTACCGCTGATCTCCCAAATATCCGGATCGTTTTCCAGGGCAAACAAATATTCCAGATCCTCGGGTTCGAGGGCACGCAACTGAATATGTTTCCCCTTTAAAACTGTCATTTTAAAACCCCTTTAAAAACCCTTTCAGCGGGGCCTTCCAACCAGATATCTGAATATCCGTTTTGATTTCTTTTAAACCGAACCTTCAGGGTTCCACCCAAAGTAACTAATTCCGCCTGAGGGTGGGAAAGCTGTCCAAGCTCAAACATTGCCAGGGCTACGGCTGTCGCGCCCGTACCACAGGAATAGGTTTCTGCCTCTACTCCTCTCTCGTAGGTTCTCACCTCAAACCGACCCGAATCCAGAGGTTTCACGAAGTTAATATTGCTTCCTTTTTCGCCGTAGAGCCCATACCGAATGCGCCTTCCCTCCTTCTCCACATCGAGGGTGTCCCAATCATCCCAAATCTGTACGTGGTGCGGAGATCCAGTATCGAGATAAAGATATCGCGGGTTGGATTGGATATGGGGGACGTCCTGCATTTGGAGGGATATCTGGTCCTCTGAAATACACGCCT
>NZ_JBAVZJ010000295.1:0-4150 GCF_049588695.1 Robiginitalea sp. | reverse complement strand
TCCCCGGAGTTACTGTAAACAGATACTGTGCCTCAGGTCTGGAAACCATCGCCATCGCTTCGGCTAAAATCCGGTCCGGAATGGCTGATTGCATCATCGCCGGAGGAGCGGAAAGCATGAGTTATATCCCTATGGGAGGATATAAACCCGTGCCCGACTATCAACTGGCCAAAAACGGCAAAGAAGACTACTATTGGGGGATGGGCCTAACGGCTGAAGCCGTGGCAGAGGAGTTTAAAGTTTCCAGGGAAGATCAGGATGCCTTTGCCTACCAGTCCCACCAACGGGCCTTAAAGGCCCAAAAGGAAGGGAAATTTGACGATCAGATTGTACCCATTGACATTGCCTATACCCATGTGGATGCCGGGGGAAAAAAAGTTACAGATAATTATACCGTGAAGGCCGACGAAGGGCCGCGGGCAGACACCTCTGTAGAAGCCCTGGGCAGGTTGCGACCTGTATTTGCACAAGGCGGTAGTGTAACGGCAGGGAACTCTTCTCAAATGAGTGACGGGGCTGCCTTTGTTATGGTCATGAGCGAAGCCATGGTGAAAGAGCTCAAACTGGAACCCATCGCAAGGCTGGTAAACTACGCCGCTGTGGGCGTGCCGCCCCGCATCATGGGTATTGGACCGGTCAAGGCCATTCCCAAAGCCCTGGAGCTTTCAGGCCTGAAATTAAAGGACCTGGAACTTATCGAACTCAATGAGGCCTTTGCTTCCCAGTCGTTGGCAGTAATCCGCGAGGTCGGACTCAATCCGGAGATCGTCAATGTAAATGGCGGGGCTATTGCCCTGGGGCACCCCCTGGGTTGCACGGGTGCCAAATTATCGGTGCAGCTCTTCGATGAGATGCGCCGCCGGAACCAGGTCGGTAAATACGGAATGGTGACCATGTGCGTGGGAACCGGGCAAGGGGCTGCGGGGATTTATGAATTTCTGTCGTAACCTGTTGCCTAGGACCTTCAAATAAAAATTGTAAAGAAATAATCAAAGAAATGAGTAGCGAAACCAAACAAAAAGAAATTACACGCGGGGGCCAGTTCCTGGTTAAGGAAACGGCTTGCGAAGATGTCTTCACCCTTGAAGACCTTACCGAAGAACAACGCATGATGCGCGAGAGTACTATAGAATTCGTAGACCGGGAACTCTGGGCGCACTGGGAGCGTTTCGAACAAAAGGACTACGCCTTTACAGAGGCCTGTATGAAGAAAGCCGGAGAGCTCGGCCTGTTGAGCATTGCTGTACCAGAGAGCTACGGCGGGATGGGGATGGGATTTGTATCGACCATGCTGGTCTGTGACTATATCTCCGGGGCCTCAGGTTCGTTCAGTACGGCTTTTGGTGCCCATACCGGTATCGGTACCATGCCCATTACCCTCTATGGGACAGAGGAACAAAAAATGAAGTACGTGCCCAAACTGGCCAGCGGTGAATGGATGGGGGCGTATTGTCTTACAGAGCCCGGGGCCGGATCTGACGCAAATTCAGGTAAAACAAAGGCAGTGCTCTCAGAAGACGGGAAGCACTACAAAATTACAGGTCAGAAAATGTGGATATCCAATGCCGGATTCTGTGACTTGTTTATCGTCTTTGCACGTATCGAAGACGACCAGTATATCACAGGTTTTATTGTCGAAAACGATCCCGAAAATGGAATTACCCTGGGGGATGAGGAGAAAAAATTAGGCATTCATTCTTCTTCGACGCGTCAGGTATTTTTCAATGACACTGTGGTCCCGGTAGAGAATATGCTCTCCGAGCGTCAGGCAGGCTTTAAGATAGCGATGAACGCCCTCAATGTGGGCCGGATCAAATTGGCTGCAGCTTGCCTGGAAGCGCAACGTAGGGTTACCGATGAAGCCGTACGATATGCCAAAGAAAGGATTCAATTCAAGACCCCTATCATCGATTTTGGGGCCATAAAGGCCAAGATCGCCACCATGGCGACCAATGCCTATGTCGGTGAAGCCGCTTCATATCGCGCCGCCCGGAATATCGAGGACCGTATTGCGATGCGGGTAGCCGAAGGAAACTCCCATCAGGAAGCTGAACTCAAAGGAGTGGAGGAATACGCTATTGAATGCTCTATCTTAAAAGTAGCCGTTTCTGAGGATGTGCAACAGACTACGGACGAGGGTATCCAGGTTTTCGGAGGTATGGGATTCAGTGCCGACACCCCTATGGAATCGGCATGGAGGGATGCCCGGATTGCCCGGATATACGAAGGAACCAATGAGATAAACAGGATGCTCTCTGTAGGTATGCTCGTTAAAAAAGCGATGAAAGGCCATGTAGACTTGTTGGGGCCTGCCACAGCTGTAGGGGAAGAACTCCTGGGTGTCCCGAGTTTTGATACCCCCGATTATTCCGAATTACTGGCTGAGGAGAAGGCCATGGTCAAAGGACTCAAGAAAGTCTTCCTGATGGTGGCCGGGAAAGCCGTGCAGCAATTTGGGCCGGACCTGGAAGAACATCAGCAACTCTTAATGGCGGCCGCTGATATCCTGATCGAAGTCTATATGGCCGAATCGGCTGTTCTGAGGGCTGAAAAGAATGCCAAACGTTCCGGGGAAGACAGCCAGAAAACACAGATTGCCATGGCCCAGCTTTATCTTTATGACGCTGTCGATATCGTGATGCGAAAGGCCAAAGAAGCCATAATATCTTTCGCTGAAGGAGATGAACAACGGATGATGCTCATGGGCCTCAAGCGGTTCACCAAATACCAGAACCAACCCAATGTCGTCCAGCTTAAGGAAATGATTGCAGATGCCGTTGCTGAGAGCAATGGGTATACATTTGACTAAACCAACCCCTAATCCAGAAGTGAAGAAGCCGCCTCCCAAAGAGGCGGCTTTTTTCTGGGATAGAGTGCTGCCTATTCCACTGAAGCTCCGAACAATATAAAGACGGTTGAGAGTGTATTTCACCTTGCCCGAAATACCTCTTTAGACTACCTTAGGCAGGTGAAAGAAGACTTGTTACAAAAGGCATACGACCCCGAGACCTTCCGGGAAGCGGGAAAACGACTCGTGGACGAGCTCTCCGAATACCTGAAAGAAACCCTTTCCGGCTCCGGACGGGTATTGAACTATAAAGATCCTCAGGAGCAATTGGACCTCTGGAAAATGGGACTTTCAGGGAATACCCAGGGGATAGAAACGGCCAATATCCTTAAACATATCACCCGGGTTCACCACCCCCGCTACCTGGGGCATCAGGTGGCCCCTCCCCTGCCTGTGGCTTCCCTGATGGCATTTCTGGGTGGTTTCCTCAACAACGGGATGGCCGTCTACGAAATGGGCATGGCACCGACGGCCATGGAACGGGTAGTCACAGATTGGCTATGCCGCAAAGTTGGCTACGGAACCTCTTCCCGTGGTATTTTGACTTCCGGTGGTACCCTGGCCAACCTGACTGCCCTGCTTTCGGCCCGTCGCAACAAGGCTTCGGAAGATGTTTGGAACGAGGGCTACAGCGGGGGTCTTGCAATCCTGGTCAGTGAGGCAGCCCATTATTGCGTGGACAGGGCAGCCCGGATCATGGGGTTGGGGGAAGACGGGGTATTAAAAGTACCCGTCCTCGAAGACTTTAGTATGGATATTTCCAAATTACCCGGGATATATGAGGCGGCACACCAAAAAGGACTTACTCCTTTTGCCATTGTGGGCAGTGCGCCCTGCACAGCTACGGGGAGTTATGACAACCTGGAAGCCCTCGCGGACTTCGCCGGGGAACGCAGCCTTTGGTTTCATGTCGATGGGGCCCACGGCGGGCCGGCCGTACTTTCTGAGAAATACAAATTTCTGGTCAATGGCATACAACGGGCAGACTCCGTGGTCATCGATGGTCATAAAATGATGGGGATGCCTGTGATTACGACCGCGCTTTTATTTTCCGATGGGGCTACTTCCTACAACACCTTTAGCCAGGAGGCTGAATACCTACTAGCCGATACGGTGGAAGAGGACTGGTCCAACGGGGCCAAACGCACTTTTGAATGCACCAAGCTCACCAGTGCCCTGAGTTGGTACGCCGTACTTGGGCATTACGGGGAAACTATATTTGAAGATTACCTGGACCGGCAGTACGACCTGGCGCGTACCTTTGCTGACCTTATCCGGAAAAGGCCCGTCTGGGAACTGGCC
>NZ_JBAVZJ010000294.1:0-5501 GCF_049588695.1 Robiginitalea sp. | reverse complement strand
GGGTACCCCAGGCGGTCCCCATCGAAACGAAGCAACCGGGCAAAAACAGAATGAAAGGTTCCCATCCAAAGGTTTTTGGCCTCTGAGCCGCCGACCAGTTCGGCGATTCGCTTCTTCATCTCCCGGGCCGCTTTGTTGGTAAATGTCAGGGCCAGAATATTAAAAGGATCCACTCCCTGTTGCATCAAATGGGCGATACGGTAGGTAAGTACGCGCGTTTTTCCGGAGCCCGCCCCGGCAATCACCATAAGAGGGCCATCCTTATGTAAGACGGGGGCTCGTTGCGCCTCATTCAGCACATCCAGATAGGTGTTCAGATCCGATTTTTTCACGGGCTCAAGTTAGCCATTATTCCCTGCAACCTCAAATCCCAGACACTTCGAATTATGAACAAGGGCTTCCTGTTCTGGTCAATTTGAATATCTTTAGGCAGTAACACAGAGCCAACCCGATGAAGTTGAACCTATTCCTCTTAAGTAACCTGCTATGCGCCGCGGTTCTGGCACAGGCACCGGACCCTACTCCAGGCCCCGTGATCAAAGAATATGGAGCCGTTTGGGACATAACCAAGGCGACTTATAAAACCGATACGTCTGCGACCTATAAAGCGGTTTTTGATGTGATGAACAGCCCGGAAGACAAAACGCAGGTTAATCCGTGGATTGAAACGGCCGCCCGATTCCTCAATATGCACGCCAGGGCCGGAGTGGCCCCTGAACAACTCCAGGTAGCTTTGATCGTACACAACAAGGCCAGTACAGATCTGCTTGACAATACACACTACAGGGAACGTTTTGGAACTGACAACCCCAATAGCCCACTTATCAAAGCGCTTATGGATTCAGGGGCTCAGGTGGTTTTTTGCGGGCAATCTTCTGTGGCGCGCCAGGTACCTGCAGAACAGATCCTTGAGGGTGTACAACTCTCGCTCTCTGCGATGACCGCATTGATCCAATTTCAGAACCAGGGTTACCGATTGATAAAATTTTAAACCAACTTTAAATGAAAACAAAACACATCGCCTTTTGGGGTGTAGTACTCCTAATGGGAACGGTCCAGGGACAGCAGTGGTCACTCGAAGCAGATTACAAAGCTATCGAACCCAAAGTCATTGAATGGAGGCGAGACATCCATCAGAATCCGGAATTGTCCAACAGGGAGTTTAAAACGGCTGAAAAAATTGCAGCCCATTTAAAATCCCTCGGCCTGGAAGTCCAGACAGGTGTGGCACATACAGGGGTCGTAGGTATCCTCAAGGGTAAAAAAAGTGGGAAGGTAGTGGCACTGAGGGCGGATATCGATGCGCTGCCGGTTTACGAACGCAATGAACTGCCCTTTCGCTCTGAAGTAACCAGCGAATTTTTAGGCGAAGAGGTCGGGGTTATGCACGCCTGCGGCCACGATACGCATACGGCCATCCTTATGGGCGTGGCCGAGGTGCTTTCCAAAAACACGGATAAAATTAAGGGGACTGTGAAGTTTATTTTCCAACCCGCAGAAGAGGGTCCGCCTCCCGGGGAAGAAGGTGGCGCCCTGCTCATGGTTAAAGAGGGGGTGCTGAAATCCCCGGATGTGGATGCCATTTTTGGGCTTCATATCATTTCCGAGACACCGGCCGGTGTAATCCGTTATAAATCCGGTGGGGCCATGGCGGCGGCCCAGAGCTTTACCATTAAGGTCAAAGGTAAGCAGAGCCACGGCTCACAACCCTGGTCCGGTGTAGACCCCATACTGATCAGTGCAAAAATCATCGACGGTTTGCAGTCCATAATCAGCAGGGAGGCCCAACTGACCAATGAAGCCGCCGTGATCACGGTGGGTAAGATCAAAAGCGGGGTGCGCTTTAACATCATTCCTGAGGATGCCGAAATGCTCGGTACCATCCGCACCCTGGATTATGGCATGAAAGACCATATCAATCGCAGGATGATGGAAATGGTCCCGGACATCGCCAAAGCATACGGAGGGGAGGCCAGTATCGAGATTAATGATGCCACCGATATTACCTACAATGATCCGGACCTGGTCGCAGCAATGCTCCCCACCTTGAATCGGGTTGCAGGTACCGCAAACGTACAAACTCAAAAAGCCATTACAGGGGCGGAGGACTTCTCTTATTTTCAAAAAGAAGTCCCTGGTTTTTTCATATTCCTTGGTGGGATGACCCCCGGAAACAAGGAACCTTTCCCGCATCACACCCCGGATTTCCGAATTGATGAATCGGGCCTGATCCTGGGGGTAAAGGCCCTTACTGAGCTCAGCCTGGATTATCTCAAAGAGGGTTAAACCACAATTGCCCGTGTCCGGGGAAAAATTCACGGGTTGATTATCCGGGAAGGTGTGTATCTTTGCGATCTAATTTTTAAGGCTTATGAAAATCGTTACCCTTACTATATCGCGAGTTTCCTTCTCGCTGTTGGTATTCCTGCTGGCTGGCCCTTTGGCCATGGCTCAGCGAAAATCAGACCTCATTAAGGAAATCGACAGTCTGCGTTCACAGGTCAGAGAATTGGAAAGATCGGTTTCACAGGCTCAGGCAAGTGATAAGGCCGCCCAGGCCAAAGCTGCATCATACGAGGCGCAGGTCAGCGAATTGAAAGACGCCAATGCAACGCTGATGGCGAACCTGGGAAGCTTTGCCAATGTATCCAATAAAAAAGAAGATGCCCTTTCAAGGGCTCTGGAATCCCTGAATGCTAAAGAAAGGCAACTTAAAGGGATTGAGGGGTCTTTCAGCGCAAATGATTCCACGATTATAGTACTGCTCAATGACGCGAAGCGCACCCTCGGCCCGGATGCCAAGCTCAAAGTTGCTGCGGGTAGCCTTGTGATCTCCGGAAGCCTGTCATCACTTTTTGGGAGTGATAGCGGAACCGAGTTGACAGCGGAAGGGAATACCTGGGCACAGCGTGTAGCCGCGCTTGCCAAGGCACATCCCAACCTCGGTATTACCGTGGAAGGTTTGTCCATGACAGGAGACATGACCGTGGCGGCCAATCAGGCCACCGCTGTAATGAATGCGTTGCAAGGCACTTACGAAGTTTCGGAATCCCGATTGCAAAGTCGGGCGCGAGATGGAAATTTCAGCGAAGGTGTAGATATCCTTTTACATCCGGATTACCGCAGGTTCTATCAAATGGTCAAGGACGAGGTAAAGAGATAATCTGCGCAGGAGTACCCGGGCAAATAAACCAAATTTGGGGTGAAGTCGGAAGGGGCCTGAATACTTTTTGGGCCTATTTTGCGTTTATCCACACGAAACCCTTGAATTCCAGCACTGATGAACGGAAACGACATCCTACAACTTTTCGCATACCTCCTACCCGCCGTGGTCACAGGTGTAGTTGCCTTCTATTTTTTTAAGATGCACACCAAAAACGAAGAAGGCCGGCGTCGGTTTATCCTGCATAAAGACAGTCAGAAGAACACCTTACCCATACGCCTGCAAGCCTATGAACGTATGGCGCTGTTCCTGGAGCGGATAGCGATACCTAAATTAGTGGTTCGGGTAGCCCCAAAGTCCTCAGACAAAGGGGAGTATGAAAGCCTGCTTATCCGGACCATTGAAAACGAATACGAGCATAACCTTTCCCAGCAAATCTATATGACAGATGAGTGCTGGAATGTGATCAAAGCCGCCAAAAATGCAACCATACAGGGGATTCGGAAATCAGCCATGAGCGAGGCCGACAATGCTGATAAACTAAGGGAAGACCTTCTCAATGATATGATGGAACGGACATCACCTTCGGCTACAGCCCTCTCTTACGTTAAAAAAGAAATAGGGGCGCTTTGGTAGGGCTCAGTCGAGTTCCAGTTCACTGCTCTGCTCACTTCTGGATTCCGCAAAGAGATACCCACTTTTCCACCATTTGGTCATTTGTTTTTTATCAAACACCAGGGAATTCGTCGTCAGGACCGTTGGGGTGTAGTAAAAATTAATGATAGCATTGTGGTGATTGGCGGTAAATTTTCCGATTTTAATGTTGTGTTCTTCAATCCGGTCCAGCATAAAGGCGAACATATTGGTCAGGAGTGAAAACGCATTTCGGGAAGGCATCCGATTCAGGTGGGATACCTCCGTATGGAGAATTATAGCATCTACGACTGTGGCACCCCTTTTTATCGCCTCTTCAATGGGAACCATACACCCGAGGCCCCCATCGGCATATTCCGAACCCTTTTTTCGAACCAGGCTCATAAAGGGAATATAATTACAGGAGATCCATATCCACTCGCAAAACGAATCGTAGTCAAAATCATTTATGGATTTGTACTCCACCCGGTTCAGGGAGAGGTTCGAAACGGTAACCACTATATCCAGGGGACCCTTTTTTAACTCAGCGAATTCGATTTCAGTAATGGAATTGCGTATTAGGTTAAGCAGGTTTAAGCTCTCTCCAAAAGTCTTGCGCCCTTTTAAAAAGTTTTTGAGCACATTGCGGTGATTGATACCGATAGTGGCAACACCGTATTTACGCTCAATGGTAAACGGGCAGTTACTGAAAATACTGTCCTGGGTAACTGAGGTATAGATGTTTCGTATTTTGTCTATTTTCTTCAAACCCAGATGTGAAATCAGCAAACTTCCAGTGGAAGTCCCCAACAACAGATCATAGGAATGTTGTTTTTCCTCTATCAGGTACTTTGCTACTCCTCCCGCAAATGCCCCCTTACTGCCTCCTCCTGAAATAACCATTGCTCTCATAAGGCTGTGATTAATTCGTGTAAATATTTGTATTTCGCTTTGGGGAATCTCCCGGCCAGTTCCTCCCAATTCGCGGCATCAGGAGTTTGAGCTATCAGCTCTTTGAGCATTTCCCTGCTAAATTTGCGAAATTGCCAGCTGTGGTGTTCCGTAGCCTCCATGAGATCCGCTACATTCTGAACATCAAGAGCATCAACCTGTTGCAACATGGCGAAGCCGTTTTGACGTATTTCCCACGAATTCCCGGGAGCTGTGGTCTTTCTGAGGGCTTCTAAATACAGCCGCTGCTGGTCCGGACTCTTGTATTCCGGGGTCAGCACAGCCAACAACCACCATAACTGTTTCAGGCGAAGGTTTTCGAAACTCCCATTAGCAGCGATGCGATCCAGGGAAGCGCTCCGGTTCCCGGGATCGTTTATCCAAAGCCGGAACAAGCTGTTTTCACGCAAAACATAACTAGGGGCATCCAGCCAGGCATCCAGATAGGGCTTCATCCAATCTTTGACTTCCCGGGTATTCTCAAGTAATGCCTTATGTACAATTATTGACTGATAACCTGCCGCCTCCTCCCAGAGTTTACGGGAAATCAACGGTCCGACGGCTTCAATAATATGCGCTTTATACTCCGGACCGGAACCCAAATCCCAATAGGCTTTAAACGCATTCTCATCCGGAAGGACCCTCTTTTTGATTTCATCGAGGGACGATAAAAAAACCTTAATATCAGGCTCTTTTTGCGATAGATAGCCAAGGGCAGATGAAATATCAAAGCTTTTGGATTCGAGCCAGGTGG
>NZ_JBAVZJ010000293.1:0-2559 GCF_049588695.1 Robiginitalea sp. | reverse complement strand
GTTGAACGAACAAAGCCCCATTTCCGAAATATTGCTGATTTATCTGAATCGCCTTTCGGATTACCTCTTTATCCTGGCGCGAAAATTGTCTTCAGAACTCCAGGCAGATGAGATAAAATGGATTCCAAACCCGCCGGTGGAATAAATTCGGAATTTCACCGTTAAGTAGTTGCCTTTTCCATAAAAATTCCTTAGTGTTAGTAATTAAGCTAAAATTTACTTTGACGTTTTGGTTTTAAATATATTTTTGCAAAAATTTAAAAACGCAGTGTTGCTATGTATTGGACATTAGAATTAGCCTCCTACTTGAGTGATGCCCCCTGGCCGGCCTCCAAAGACGAACTAATAGATTACGCCATTCGTACAGGAGCCCCGCTGGAAGTCGTGGAAAATCTTCAGTCCATGGAAGAGGAAGGTGGCGAAATCTACGAATCCATCGAAGAAATCTGGCCGGATTATCCCACCGAAGAAGATTATTTGTGGAACGAAGACGAATACTGACAATCCTCATAACAATCCCTTAAAAGTCTCCCCGGAGGCTTTTTTTTTATGTAATTTTGACAGCCCGGGCCTTGTTTTCCGACACTGGCAAAAACTGGAATACCTTTTGTACTGGAAAGAGGGCCTGAAATAACATTCAGGGCTACCCCTTTTGCGGTAAGCAGGGGAAGCGCGACCGCCTCAGGCAACAGAAAACAACACAAAAATTATGAGTTTAGTCAATACGATCTTAAAAGCATTTGTAGGAGACAAAGCTAAAAAGGACGTCAAATCCCTTCAACCCCTGGTTGAAAAAATCAGGTCTTTCGGGCCTGGCCTCGAGGCGCTCTCCAACGACGAACTCAGAGGAAAGACGTTTACATTTAAAGCCCTTATTCAGGAGAGAATCGCCGATCTGGAGGCCCAGATTACCGATTTACGCGAGCAGGTTAAAAACTCAGCGGATATCGACCTGAATGAAAGCCTCTATAGTCAGATCGATCAACTCCGGGACGCCTCCTATCAGAAAACCGAGGAAACCCTGGAAGAAATACTTCCCGAGGCCTTTGCCGTTGTTAAGGAAACCGCCCGAAGGTTTGCGTCAAACCCCAAACTCGTAGTTAGTGCGAGTGAATTTGACCGAAAGCTTTCGGCCACCTCGGATTATGTCACCCTGGATGGCGATAAAGCAGTCTGGAGTAACTCATGGGATGCCGCAGGGAAAGAAGTCACCTGGGATATGGTGCATTACGACGTACAGCTGATTGGGGGGATTGTACTGCATCAGGGTAAAATTGCCGAAATGCAGACCGGGGAAGGTAAAACCCTCGTGGCTACCCTGCCCATGTATCTCAATGCCCTCTCTGGCGAGGGCGTGCACCTGGTAACTGTCAATGACTACCTCGCCAAAAGGGATAGTGCCTGGATGGCCCCGATTTTTGAGTTCCACGGACTCTCGGTGGACTGCATCGATAAGCACAAGCCCAATTCTGAAAGCCGCCGGGCAGCCTACAATGCGGATATAACTTACGGGACAAACAATGAATTTGGGTTTGATTACCTCAGGGATAATATGGCACATACCCCTGGTGATTTGGTACAACGCCCCCACCATTACGCCATTGTGGATGAGGTAGATTCAGTATTGGTCGATGATGCCCGGACACCCCTTATCATCTCCGGCCCGGTTCCAGAGGGAGACCGGCACGAGTTTCATGAACTCCGGCCAAAAGTGTCGGAACTCGTTCAAAAACAGCAGCGCTACCTGACCGGAGTACTGGCCGAAGCGAAAAAGAAAATTGGCGAAGGGGATACCAAAGAAGGAGGCTTCCTATTATTAAGGGTTCACAGGGGCCTGCCAAAAAACAAGGCCCTGATTAAATTCCTCAGTGAAGAAGGGATCAAACAGCTCCTTCAGAAAACGGAGAATTTCTACATGCAGGACAACAATCGCGAAATGCCGAAGGTAGATGCGGAATTATTGTTTGTCATCGATGAGAAAAACAACCAGATAGAACTGACTGATAAGGGAATTGAGTACGTTTCAGGAGATCAGGACAGCGGCTTTTTCATCATGCCGGACATCGGTGGGGAAATCGCCCGAATTGAGAATCAAAATCTGGAAATAGAGGAAGAGGCGCGTTTAAAAGAAGAACTGTTTAAAGACTTTGCCATAAAAAGTGAGCGGGTTCACACCATGACCCAGTTGCTCAAGGCGTATGCCCTGTTCGAAAAAGACGTGGAATACGTCGTTATGGATAACAAGGTAATGATCGTCGATGAACAAACCGGGCGGATAATGGATGGGCGCCGGTATTCGGACGGCCTACACCAGGCCATAGAGGCCAAAGAAAATGTAAAGATCGAGGCGATGACCCAGACCTTTGCAACCATTACCCTTCAGAACTACTTCAGGATGTACCGCAAACTCGCCGGGATGACGGGAACAGCCGTTACAGAGGCCGGCGAATTCTGGGAAATCTACAAATTAGATGTTGTAGAAATCCCCACCAACCGACCCATTGCCCGGGATGATCGCAATGATTTGATTTACAAGACTAAACGGGAGAAATACAATGC
>NZ_JBAVZJ010000292.1:0-4890 GCF_049588695.1 Robiginitalea sp. | reverse complement strand
CCGTTTTACAGTGGAACGCGGTGCCCGGAGCCGACGGCTATAAGGTATCTATAGGGACCTCTCCTTTTACCAATGATATTCTGGACAATGCCGATCTGCGTAATGTGACAGAGACAGACTTCATTCAATTTGAACCGAACCGCGTCTACTACGCCCGCGTAGTCCCGTACAATATTGCCGGGGAAGCACTGGATTGTAGGCAAACCAACTTTTCCACCATCCTGGGGTGTGGGCCGTTTTTCGACTCCGATGGGAATCTGATCGATCTGAGTCCCGAAATCACTTTCCCCTCAGCCATTGGTATCTGTGGGGATGGCGACACCACAGTACGCGCGGAGGATGAAGCCGATGGGTATCGCTGGTTTAGCATCCCCCCATTCGGTCGGGAGGAGTTGTTGGAGGAAGGACCTGAATTTGAGATTCCGGAAGCCGGAGAATACCGCCTTGAAATCTACAACAATATCTCAGGGGCAGATGGAGATTTTGAATGCCGGAGCGAACAGGTCTTCAACGTCTCCCTCTCAGGACCTCCGGTAATCGACCGTACAGATGTACAGCTGGGTGCCGCGGTCATCAGCATTGAAGTATTTGCCAGCGGCCTGGGGGATTATGAATACGCCCTGGATGAGACAGGACCCTACCAGGACAGCAACCGTTTTACAAACCTGCCCATTGACAACTACAGGGTATTCGTTCGGGATAAGAACGGGTGTGGGATCGTAAGTGAACTGGTAGAACCCGATCTCACCCTGGATGGCTTCCCCAAGTTCTTTACCCCCAACGGAGACGGGATCAATGACACCTGGCAATACATTCCCCCTCCATCGGGCCTGAACCCCATCCGGGAACTGCACATCTTTGATCGGTATGGAAAATTACTGGCCCAGATCGACCCGCGTTCCCAGGGATGGAACGGGACCTTTAACGGACGGCCCCTGCCGGCTTCCGATTACTGGTTTCGCGCCGTGGATGATAACAACAAGGTCCTCCAGGGGCACTTCAGCCTGAAGCGATAGGAATATCCTGACCCCAGCCATTTCCGTGAAGGAGTGTTTTGTATTTTTGAACTATGAAATTTGAAGTTGTTTCGGACTTTTTACCCACCGGAGATCAGCCACAGGCCATTACCCAGTTAAAAGGGGGAATTGCAGAAGGGGAGCGCTACCAGACCCTTTTGGGTGTTACCGGATCCGGGAAGACCTTTACCATTGCCAATACCGTAGCCGAAGTGCAGCGCCCCACCCTGGTCCTGGCCCATAACAAGACGCTGGCAGCACAATTGTATTCGGAATTCAAGATGTTTTTCCCCAACAATGCTGTGGAGTATTTTGTGTCCTACTACGACTACTACCAACCCGAAGCCTATATTCCGACCACGGGTCTGTATATTGAAAAAGACTTATCCATTAACGAGGATATCGAGAAACTCCGCCTCAGTGCTACTTCCTCCCTCCTCTCCGGGCGAAGGGATGTCCTGGTTGTCGCCTCGGTCTCCTGTTTATACGGCATAGGCAATCCGCTGGAATTCAAAAAAAATGTGATTCGCCTGGAGCGGGACCAGGTACTGGCCCGAACCAAATTATTACACCAGCTTGTACAGAGCCTTTACTCAAGGACCACAGCAGATTTTCGAAACGGAAATTTCCGGGTTAAAGGGGATGTCGTCGACATCTTCCCGAGTTATGCAGATCACGCTTACCGCATCCATTTTTTCGGGGATGAAATTGAAGAAATGGAGTCTTTTGACCCCCACAACAATACCGTTTTGGAGCAGTATGATACCCTGGCAATCTATCCAGCGAATATGTTTGTCACCTCCCCGGATATACTTCAAAATGCGATCCACCAGATCCAGGATGACCTCACCAGGCAAATCGATTATTTCAGGGAAATCGGAAAACCCCTGGAGGCCAAGCGCCTCGAAGAACGCACAAATTTTGATTTGGAAATGATCCGCGAGCTGGGATACTGTTCGGGAATAGAAAATTATTCTCGTTATCTAGACGGGCGGGAACCCGGAACACGCCCCTTTTGTTTACTGGACTATTTTCCGGAAGACTACCTGATGGTCGTTGATGAAAGCCATGTTACCATCCCCCAGGTACACGCCATGTACGGAGGGGACCGGTCTCGAAAGGAAAACCTCGTGGATTTTGGTTTTCGCCTCCCCGCTGCCATGGATAACCGTCCGCTGAAGTTTGAAGAATTTGAAGCCCTGCAGAATCAGGTTATCTACGTCAGTGCCACCCCGGCGGATTACGAAATGCAAAAGAGCGGGGGAGTCTTTGTGGAACAGGTGATTCGCCCCACCGGATTACTCGATCCTGTTATCGAGGTACGTCCGAGCAAAAATCAGATCGATGACCTGGTGGAGGAAATCCAGCAACGCGTCCAGTTGGACGAGCGAACACTGGTCACTACCCTGACCAAACGCATGGCCGAAGAACTCACCAAATACCTGACGCGAATCGATGTGCGTTGCCGGTACATCCACAGTGATGTGGATACCCTGGAACGCGTGGAAATCATGCAGGATTTACGAAAAGGCATCTTTGATGTGCTGGTTGGGGTAAACCTGCTTCGTGAAGGTCTGGATTTGCCCGAAGTCTCCCTGGTTGCCATTATCGATGCTGACAAAGAAGGTTTTTTAAGGAGCAACCGGTCTCTGACCCAGACTGTGGGTCGGGCTGCGCGCCATCTCAACGGAAAGGCCATTATGTATGCCGACAAAATTACCGACAGTATGCAGAAGACCATTGATGAGACCAATTATCGAAGGGAAAAACAGATGGCCTACAATGAAAAGCACAACATTACCCCAAAAGCACTGGTTAAAAGCCTGGATAGTGCCCTCGCCCGCAACTCGGTATCTACCTTCCATTTTGAAAAGAAAGAACGGGACGCCCAGGAACCGGACCCTGCCTATCTGACTCCGGAACAACGCGATAAACTGATCCGTACTAAACGAAGTGCCATGGAAAAAGCAGCCAAAGAACTGGACTTTATGATGGCGGCTCAACTACGGGATGAAATTAAAATCCTGCAGGAGGCCACCGGATAAAAAAAACGCCCCGATTTCATTCGGGGCGCTTTCCTAACTAACCAACTAATCAAACCAATCATTATGAGGCCCGTTAGGCGGGCCTGATAATTTCATTACTTCCCTATTTCTATCAGGCGCTTGGCCTTGGGAAGGGCTTCCTCCTTTTTAGGTAGGGTAAACCTCAATATGCCGTCCTTGTAATCGGCCTTGACTGCTTCCTGATTGACACTTTCAGGTAGCGTAAAAGCGCGTTTAAAAGAGGAATAATGGAATTCGCGCCGGGTGTACTCGGCCTCTTTGTCCTCCACTTCAGATTGGGTTTCCATAGAAATGGTAAGGACATCATTATCCAGCTCCACGTTAAAGTCTTCCTTCTTTTGCCCGGGAACTGCCAGTTCCAGGGTAAAGTCTTTTTCACCTTCCAGAATGTTCACCGCAGGCAGGTTGGATCTATTCGAATCCACACCTCCGAACCAGTCGGGGGTGAATACATCGTTCCAAAGGCCAGGCAACAAATCTGTGTTTCTTCGTATTAAACTCATTGTGTTTGTATTTTATGTTAAACAATTCATTTTCTGAATCATCTACCCTAGTACAAAGGATGTGCCGAAGGAAAAATGCTGCCTTTTTGACTTGTATATACAAAAAAATACTGTCATAAAGACAGTGTTTGGGTGTGATTAGGTAAAATATCGATTAGTTGTAATGGGCCTTAAAGATACCTATAAGGGTTTCAGGAGGAATAATGTTGTCGGGGTACTGATGCATAAGGACAAGCACCTGATCGATCGCGGACGGAGGCAGGCCTAGCCGCAGTCCAATATTGTGAAGCTTATCGATCTCTTTAAAAGTCTGCTGACGATCTACATTGATCAGGAGTACCAGTCGGTGAAATTGTATAATCCGACTTAGCAGGGTTTTGGGTATAATATTAGGTACGGGGGAATCGAAGAGTGATTCAAAATCTTCCCTGTGAACGCCGAGCTGATCAGCCACACCCCACAAAAAATCAAACTCACTATCCTTAACAGCCCTGTCTGCACGGGCCAGGGAGATCATCTCCGACAGAATACTGAGTTTCTCTTCATAGCTGCTCATTCCTAGTGTTTTTAATGTCGCGCTATTACTTAAACTATGTTTTTTACTTTTTCGTATGATGTGCCTTTGGAATAAGGCATCACAAATGCCTCAAATTGACAAAAAAACCCGATGGCCTACCATCGGGTTCTAGCTAAAATTCAAAAAAAGAGCAATCAGGCTGTAATCCGAATGGGTACGTGATATATTTTACCCTCTTCGAGATTCTGATCAGCCACCTTGTGGTAATTCAGGCGCGCCTTTACAAAGCCCTCCAAACGTTCATTCTCCGTTTCTACAGACAGCACGACGATCTCGTGTTCGTCGTTGACTGTGAAGCGTACAAAGGCGGTAAGATCTTCGTCCTCGTTAAGTTCAAAGCGATTGTCATCCAGCAAATCCCCGATCTGGGTACAAATCTTTGAATCTGGATCCGTAGATGGACCCGGCTTACCTTCTGTAGCCATAACATTTCCGGAAATCAGCAGCGCCGCTGCCACGAGCAATAAACTAACTTTTTTCATGATGATGATTGTTTGATGATTGATGAATAAAATAGTTGTTTGGGTAAATAGACGATTGCATTCTCCTATTTGTTACACATATCTTGTCTATTTAACACTTATTTATAGGTTTTAGTTCATTTTTCACAATCCCAGGTTTAGGTCTGGATTCCCATTTTTGGAAGAAAGTTCCTTAAAAACGCGGCTTCGATATCCCTTCTGACCCTACAAACTACGGGGGGGGCTTGGCCCAACAAGGACGGGGAG
>NZ_JBAVZJ010000291.1:0-4793 GCF_049588695.1 Robiginitalea sp. | reverse complement strand
ACATCGGGCTGAAACCCAACAGCTCGATATTCCTGCAATTGAGTGTAACCTGGCACATTGTGATTTGCTGGAAGGCAATACTTCAGGTGCTGTTTCCGGTTATGAACGATTATATGGAAAAAAGAATGAATCCAATACCGATTTCCGGAAGGTGATCCGGGAGGATATTGCAAAATTTATATCGTATGATGTCTTGCCCTTAGGGGCAGCTCAGGCCCTGGAAGCTGCCGGAATCCTGAAATCCGTGAAGTGATTGCCTTTTTGGTGTTGTTTATTGCAAACCGGAACCCGGGCAGAGAAAGTTGAACGCAGTTTATGCCGTGGACATTTGTATCTTTAAGAACACCAAATTCTAAATTCCATGAAATCGCATCAGATACCCTTTCTTAAGTTTTTTCTTTTCGCCTTTTTGGTTACCGGGACAAGCGGGCTTCTTTCCGCCCAGGATTCCGGGAAATACGATCCGGAAGCCAATCTTAAAGCGTTGGGGATTTCCCTTCCCGAAGCTTCGAATCCCGTGGCGAATTACGTCAATGCGGTCCGCGTTGGGAACCTGGTATTTTTGGCCGGAAAAGGACCCAAAAAATCCGATGGCACCTATATCACCGGAAAGCTAGGGGCGGACTTGACCGTTGCCCAGGGGTATGAGGCGGCCCGGATAGCGGGCATCAATCAGTTAGCTGTTTTAAAGGCGGAACTCGGGAACCTCAACAGGGTAAAACGCCTTGTCAAAGTCCTCGGGATGGTGAATGCAACTCCGGGGTTTACAGACCAGCCTGAAGTAATCAACGGATATTCCGACCTTATGGTGGAGGTATTCGGGCAACGCGGTAAACATGCTCGTGCGGCTGTGGGTATGGGCTCCCTTCCAAGGGGTATTGCGGTGGAAGTGGAGATGATTGTCGAGGTCTTTGAGGAGTAGGTAATGCTCTTAGGGGTGCAGCGGCTAAGAGATCGCTTCGCTCTTCCTTCTGCTAAAAACTTCACTCCCTTTCCTTACAGCCAGGAGATAGCTTCGCTTCGCTTGCTGTTCCTGAGAGTGGCTCGTGTTGAAAATACAAAATCGCCATCTGCCTTCCGGCAGCTGGTTTAGTTTCCTTCTTAAAGCAGGGGATTTACGAATGACTTTTCGGGTAACCTTGTTGCCAGGAGATAGCTTCGCTTCGCTTGCTGTTCCTGAGAGTGGCTCGTGTTGAAAATACAAAAACACCAAGCCCTGCGGGAGCAGGGCTTTATTTTGTTTCCTCCCGTCCGCTTAAAAAAGCGAGCTTTTTACGCGTCCTGTCGGAAACAAAACACCCGCGCTTGGCGCGGGTGTTTTTGTGTTTATTCGTAGCCCCGCCAGGAATCGAACCTAGATCTTGGGTACCGGAAACCCACATACTATCCATTGTACTACGGAGCCAAAGGGCTGCAAATATAGGGAGGTTTATGAAAATTATCGCCTTGATTTTTGCATTTAGTATCGTGCAACTTTCGACTACGCTTTATTCTCATTGAATGGGATAAAAGAGTTTTTTGCCAGGGCTTCTCCAGTATTAATTACCCGGGTATGCGAAGTAAAAGCTCTGCTCTCCTTGTGGCCAAGAGATAGCTTCGCTTCGCTCGCTGTTCTTGTTAGCGCTCGTGTTGAAAATACAAAAACGGCATCTGCCTCCCGGCAGTTGGTTTTGTTTCCTCCCGTCCGCTTAAAAAAGCCAGCTTTTTACGCGTCCTGTCGGAAACAAAACACCCGCGCCATGCGCGGGTGTTTTTGTGTTTATTCGTAGCCCCGCCAAGAATCGAACTTGGATCTAAAGTTTAGGAAACTTCTATTCTATCCATTGAACTACGGGGCCAAGGGCTTGCGAATTTATGAATACTTTTTAAAATCTTTGGTACCTTCGCTATGAAAGGATTTTGAAAATGAAAACTGAAAAAAAAATAAACCTTTTTGTCCAGGGTCCCATCACTCCTGAGTTTATTGCCAATTCAATTGCCAAGCACCAGCGTAAAACGCATATTGGGGCGCATGATATCTTTCTCGGTCAGGTCCGGGCCGATACCATTGACGGGAAAACCGTGGAAGCCATTGAATACTCGGCTTATGAGGATATGGCTCTCGAAAAAATTGTCGAAATACGGGAGGCAGCCTTTGCCGAGTTCGATTTGAGTTGTATGCATATTTACCACAGTTTGGGAAGCGTCGGCGTTGGGGAGATATGCCTTTTTGTTTTTGTGTCCTCCCCCCATAGGAAAGAGGTTTTTACGGCCCTGCATCAGGTGGTGGAACGAATAAAAAAGGAGTTACCCGTCTTCGGAAAAGAGTGCTTCGGGGACGAAAGCTATTCCTGGAAAGTCAATCAATAGTTATGGTAGACATCACCCATAAAGATATTACCCTAAGAACAGCCACTGCTGAGGCCACCGTGGTACTTTCAGAAATCGATACCCTGGAAGCCATCCGAGAAGGCCGGGTGCCAAAAGGAGATGTCTTTGAGATGAGCAAGGCGGCCGGATTACTGGGGATAAAGAAAACACCTGAACTCCTCCCGGATTGTCACCCAATCCCTATAGAAGCTGCCCTCATCGCTTATGAGATTCACGGACTTGAGATACGTATTCTTGTAACGGTAAAAACCAATTACAAGACGGGGGTTGAAGTTGAAGCCATGCATGGGGCCAGCGTGGTTGCACTCAACATGTACGACATGCTCAAGCCACTGGATAAAGGGATAGAAATACAGCGAATCCGCCTGCTGGAGAAACGGGGTGGCAAATCTGATATCCTCAGGTCCAAGTCCTGATCACCTGGCTTTTATTCTTAGCGCAGGGACCAAATTTCATACATTGGTTCCCCTTTGCTGTTTTTTCCTTTGTGGTGCCAGTCGGAACCTTTGCGTTCAAATTCAAAACTAAGTTCGGCACCAACCCGTGAATCGTCCCTCGAGAAGAATTCAATAACCTCTGTGTATGTGCCCTGTTCGGCGGCGTATCGACCCCCGCCTGTTCCTCTGAAGTCCATGGTTTCGACGTTGTAGGCAATCCACTGGAAGTGGCCGTCAGTTAAGAACTTCAAGGTTTTTCGTGGTGCACTGTCCCCTCGTCTTTCCTGCCCGGTATCCGGGCCTCTGGTTGCAAACAGCCAAAGCCCGTCCAGGGGTTGTGCAACTTCAGGTTGTCGGGTATAGGGGCGGGTGGCATTCTCATTAAACACCAATTGACCGCTCTGAAAACCTATAAATGCCCGGTGTTCGCGTTCTCCGGTTTTTTCAAAATCGGAGTTGAACTCCAAATTTATTTTAAGACTGTCCTGGTCTACGGTGTAATACCCTCCCATCGTACGTATAAATTTCGCAGGGTTGGAGTCGTAAACCGTATGGACCATATAGGAATCGGTGACCAGGAGTTGATAATTGCGTTTCCCGTTTTCCAGCGTTTCGGAAGCCGTATATACACCGGGGGCGATTTGACCCAGGGTAAGTAAAGGAAGTAAAAGCAATAAAAAAGTAGCGCAGTTTTTCATTCGGACAGGAATTTGGTGTTTTTGACCACTTGCTAAGGTACGCAAAACTCAGAAAGGCTCTTTTTACAATAAAGAAATATTTCATTAAAGCACTGATATATAAAAGTATAGGATTGGTTGATATTTTTTTTTCAAAACCCTTGTTTTTAACTAAAAATGAGTTCATTTGCATGTGTAAACCAGTTCCATCCTGGTTTATGGCTGAACATAGTGAATCGTGTTTTTAGGTTCGGGGTACCGGGATTAAGGGAGTCATACCGGGGTACCGCCTTTCGAAAAGGCAACCGAAATTTAGAGCTAACTCCTGCAACCGTGAATCCGGGTTTTTTTCGAAATGAAAAAATAGCGGATATATACACGTCGTTTTTCTTTTTTTGGCCAGTCGAGATGGTCTTTCGGGATGTATTATACTTTCCCATTTATCCCATTCTAACACATAGAGAACAATGAATGTCAGATTTCGGGATCTGATCGAACAGACCTATGATTTTCCAACGGAAGAGTTTTCCCTGGATCAGTCGGACCTCTTGTTCCATGGACTGAACCTGAGCGAACTGGTTGCGCGGTACGGCAGCCCCCTGAAGTTTACCTATCTCCCAAAGATTTCCGAGAATATAGGTCGTGCCAAAAATTGGTTCGCTTCAGCCATGCAGAAATACGACTACAAGGGGAAGTATTTCTATTGTTATTGTACCAAAAGCTCACATTTCAGGTATGTCCTGGATGAAGCCCTTAAAAATGATATCCATATCGAAACTTCTTCGGCCTTTGATATTGAAATTGTCCAGCAGTTGAAGCGGGAGGAAATGATTGACAGGGACACCTATGTCATCTGCAACGGTTTTAAGAGAGATGCGTACATCGAGAATATCGCAACCCTTATTAACGGGGGTCAGCGTAATTGCATTCCTGTCCTCGATAATTTCGAAGAACTGGGACTGCTTACCAGCGCCATTGAGGATCGTTTTCAGGTAGGTATCCGAATTGCCTCGGAGGAGGAGCCCAAATTTGAGTTTTATACCTCCCGCCTGGGTATCGGGTATCAGAATATTGTGCCTTTTTACGAGAAACAGCTGAAAGACAACCCGAAAGTGGCGTTAAAGATGCTCCACTTCTTTATCAATACAGGGATCCGGGATACCGCTTACTACTGGAATGAATTGCTGAAGTGTTTAAAGGTATATGTCGCATTGAAAAAGCGATGTCCCACCCTGGATAGTTTGAATATCGGCGGAGGATTTCCAACCAAGAATTCCCTTTCTTTTGAATACGACTATCAGTACATGGT
>NZ_JBAVZJ010000290.1:0-2903 GCF_049588695.1 Robiginitalea sp. | reverse complement strand
GCCTATAATTGCGTGATTCCAGGGGTAACGGCCCTGATTGAAAAAGGTTTCGTGGACAAGGACAATATTGGCGTTCAGGGGCATAGTTGGGGCGGATACCAGATTGCCTACCTGGTGACCAAAACAGATATGTTTAAGGCAGCTGAGGCCGGGGCCCCGGTACCTAATATGATTAGTGCCTACGGGGGCATCCGCTGGTGGACGGGACTGAGCCGGCAGTTTCAGTATGAACACACCCAGAGCAGGATCGGGGGAACGCCCTGGGAATACCCTATGCGATATCTGGAGAATTCGCCCATTTTCAACATCGATAAAATTAACACCCCCCTGCTCATCATGCACAATGACGCTGACGGGCACGTTCCGTGGTACCAGGGGATTGAATTTTTTGTAAGCCTCAGGAGACTGGGTAAACCGTCCTGGTTTTTAAATTACAACGGAGAGCCCCACTGGCCCTTAAAACTTCAGAACAGGAAGGATTTTAATATCAGGATGGCCCAATTCTTCGACCATTATTTACAAGGAGCTCCCGAGCCTGTATGGATGAAGCGGGGTGTCCCGGCTTTGGAAAAAGGGATCAACCAGGGCTATGAACTCATGGGCACGGATGGAGAGGAGTAAGGAACGCCCTGCGCACGTCTAGTTTGCACCCTTGTTTTCAAGGAGGTTCACGGACCATTCCAGGGCATTATCCATAGTGTGATGGATGGCTTTGGGGCATTGTACAAAGCGGGCTTCGAGTTCCGCAGTTTTTCGATTGATCTCGTTGTAAACCACCCAGGCATACCCGGTTATGTGGGGCGCGAGTTTTTGAACCTCATAATACATGGTTGGATCCAGGGAATAAGAGTATTTCCGGTCGGAAATATAGACCACTGAAGTGTCGCGATAGGCCTCCCAGCTCAGTGCCAGAAGGGGCAATACATTGTCCATGGAAATTTGCATTCCTTCCCGGACCCGGCCCACAACTACCTGCTTATAAAAGCGAAAGGTTCCTATCGCCAATTCATGCGTCGTCAGATAGGATTTTTCGAGAAAATTCGTGGACATGTGCCTTAAATCATTTATTTAAAGCTAATTTAAAAACCTTGGAAGACGTATATTTTATAGGGGATAATCGATGAAATGCACTATAAATCCTGTAAGATGTCAGTTCCGAGGTGTTTGGCATCACGATTGGTGTACCAATGCCGGGTTTTGGGCAGGCGCATTTGATTTAATAAGAATTCCCCTTCAAGCATGATGTATTCTCCGTCATTTTTGGTTTTGTCGTGGTAAAACTGATACGCTTCCATGGCAAAAGAATTCGGATCGAAATAGAAGTACCAAAGATCTTTACCAACTTCGGGATCGTAGGTCACTTCTAAAACCCAATATTCCTTCCCCTTAAAAGTCCGTTTTTCTGCCTCCGGACTGATTCGGGTTCCCGGATCCCGGAGCTTCATCGGAAGTCCATAGAGATAGGAGTAATAATCCCTGTACATTTTGGCGCTTTCACAGGTGAGGCGATGCGTTTTGGCATCAGCTTCAGAAAAACCTTCTTTCCCATTTAAATGCAGGGTACATTGCGGGCCGTTTAATTCGTATGTCTTTTCGTCCTCCCCTTGTTGCACATGCAGGCGGAAACGCCCCTCGTTCTGATCCATGGTTATCTCGCTCAGGCGTGGGGGGCGCTCAGGGGTATCCATGCGTACATTGAAGGAGCCTTCAAAAGACCCCCAAACCCCATTGGGGTCGTGGTAGGAAATGCTTTTGTCTAAGATTTGCCGGGGAGATAAGGCCTGGCTTGAACCCATAAAAATGCCGGAGAGAAAACAGAGGGTTAAAAGGAGGTTGCGCATGGGATTGGTTTCATGAATTATTTACCGCGAGTTTAATAAATTTACATTATACTAACGTTAAGTTGACATAAAATAAACAACACCGCTTGCAATTCCGGTAATGACATACGCATTTACAGATATTTTACAATTGGTCGGGGCACTGGGACTATTCCTCTTTGGGATGAAAGCCATGAGCGATGCCCTTACTAAACTCGCCGGGGACCGGATGCGGGCCATATTGGCCGGCCTGACGTCCAATCGTTTTCTCGGGGTGCTCACCGGATTTCTGATAACCTCTGTAATTCAGTCTTCTTCGGCCACGACCCTTATGGTAGTGAGCTTTGCCAATGCGTCTCTCCTGACTCTGACCGAGTCATTGAGTGTGATTATGGGAGCCAATATCGGGACGACGATTACGGCCTGGATGATCACCCTGCTAGGGTTTAAAGTCAGTATGAGCAGCATTGCGCTTCCCCTGGTAGGCCTGGGTGTCGGACTCACATTCCTTAAGAAGAAGAACTGGGAATACTGGGGTACGTTCATCGTGGGGTTCGGGCTGTTGTTTATCGGTCTCGAATTCCTGAAGGAACACATGCCGGATATTGAGAAAACCCCGGAAGTCCTGGCATTTTTAGAACGCTACACCCGGCACGGCTTTGGCTCCGTCCTGCTTTTCCTATTAGTAGGGACAGTATTGACAGTTCTTATTCAATCCTCCAGCGCTACTATGGCCCTTACCTTATTGATGGCCGCTAAGGGATGGATACCTTTTGAGGCCGCAGCGGCCATGGTGCTTGGAGAGAATATCGGCACGACGATCACCGCGAATATCGCCGCCATGGTAGGAAATTTCAGAGCCAGGCAAACGGCCCTGGCGCACCTGTTGTTCAATTTCCTGGGGGTTGTTTGGATGCTCATCTTGTTTTATCCTTTTCTCAGAGGCATGGCCTGGCTTACAGAGCGCCTGGGATCCGGTTCCCCTTATGTGGATTCAGCGGCTGTTCCTGTTGCTATCGCCCTGTTCCATACCTGTTTCAATGTAGCCAATACATTTTTGATGATCGGGTTTATATCTCCGAT
>NZ_JBAVZJ010000289.1:0-2379 GCF_049588695.1 Robiginitalea sp. | reverse complement strand
TAGAATTTGTTTAAAAGTACGTATTATTTGGATAGGTTCGAAATGCCCATTGTTTTAACGCCTTTAATCCGATATAAAAGGGGGGCGTCATCGTTTCGCCCGGCCAGGATCCATTGATTTCCCTGGTCCGTGAAAGTGAGGAGGGATTTCAGGTTTCCCTTCAGATACAGGCCGGACTGAACATGTGGCATCACCTGATAGGTGCCCCCGGATTCAGATAGGAGAACCGTTCCTGAAATGGCATCCAGGCGTGGTGTCTCCACCTCCGTCTCATAAATATTGCCGGCCAGGATGAGGTCTTCATTCCCGTCCCCGTTCAGGTCCTGAGAAATCAGGTCAAAGATCGGGTTCATCTGGGCTTCAGCCGGCAGGGGAGTAGGAGTGAAGGTGCCATCAGAATGGCTTATCAGAACAAAGCTGGAAAAAGTATTGATTTCCCGTTCATAGCTTTCCTTGAGGGATTCGCCATAGACTTCTTCTAAGCTGGCATTGGCAAACTCGCTGTAACTTGGGAATTTCTGGGCGATAAACGGCATTTGCTGGGAGGAACATTCCCTGCCGCGCACCGGTACGTATTTTCCTTCGTATTTTTTGCTCAGGACAATATCGGGAGTGCCATTGTCGTCAAAGTCCGTGGCATAGACCTTAAAAGGTTTTTCAGGGCTGGCTGTAAACTTTATGTTTTTCCCGGCATTGCCCAGAATGTAATCCGCTTTACCATCGTTATTGGCGTCGGTTTCATGGATGGAGAACCACCATCCTTTCATGGGAGCGCCGAGGGCTGCTGCATCCTGCAATTGAAAAGCACCCTGCACATTTTTAAAAAACCCGATTCCGGTCCACTCCCCAACTGCCATAAGATCCTCCATTCCATCGCCGTCAAAATCGCTGATGAGAAGGTCGTTGATAATTCCGAAATCCCGAAGTCCAGGAGCCTTGTCTTCAGTGATGTCATAAAGAATACCTTCCCTGTTTTCCAAAAGTGCGGAGGGGGCATGACGTGGGTAATTCCCGGCCAGGATGCGGTTGCCAATCACAAGGTCGGAATCCCCGTCCTTGTCGAAATCAAATACGGCTACGGCCTTACCACTGTAATTTCCAGGGTTCTCAAGGCTTGACGTGCTGCGGGTAAAGTTTCCCTTCCCATCATTTAGGTACACCCGGTCCTGGTACAGGGAAGAGCCTTGTTCAAACTCATTCCCCCCACTCACCACATAGAGGTCCAGGTCACCGTCGGAGTCTATGTCAAAAAAGGCAGATTCCATGTCTTCGTAAACCTTATCTTTTTCAAAGGGGGCTACAGAAACCGTTTGGAAGCCGTTTTGTTTTTTGATGAGCAAAGAGCCTGCCTGCCCGGAGGCCCCGCCCATAAATACATCCTCCAAACCGTCCCCATTGACATCTCCGGTACTGAAATAGGGTCCGAAATGCGATTGCTTGTAGGGGAGTAGGATCTCCGCTTCAAAATCGTTGTACGGATTCTCCTTGTGCACAGCTGAGATCCCCATCTTCGCGGGGTCGGATGCTTCAAATAGCGCAGGTTTACCAGAGTTAACGCGACCGGGTCGCGCCTCGGCCCGGGTTACTTCCAGGTTTTGGTTGGCCTGAACATCCCGAAGGAGAACAGTACTGCCATCCGGCCAGCGGACCTTTATGCTATCGGCTTTATCGGCCTTTCCTAAACCGAAATGGGCTGTTGTCGCATGTGCAGACCGATAACCCCGTACCCTTCGCACTTCAATCATCTGGCGGGTGTCCGCGTGGTAAAGCGTTACTTCTGGAAAGACCTCAGACGTGGTTCCGGAAACTGATACACTCAGGTAGTTTCCCCTTTGGGTTTCTACGGATTGATTCCTGTAGAGAAAGGCATTTTCATCCATATTATTGACCACCAGGTCGAGATCCCCGTCATTGTCGAGATCTCCCATGGCCGCACCGTTACTGAAGGTGAGATCCCCAAGCCCCCATTCTTTACCCTGCTCCTTAAATTCCAGATGTCCCTGGTTTTCATAGAGCAAATTGGACAATTTTTCAGAGGGCATGCTTTTGTAAAGTTCTTCCTTTACCTCAAGGGGAACCTTGTTTTTGTATTTCCTGCGCGCCTGGTAAACCCTTTGTTGCAGGTCATTGTCCAGGGCATATTTGCGATACCCGTTGGTGATAAAAATATCTTTGTCTGCATCCAGGTCAAAATCGTGCATAAGCACGGACCAGCTCCAGTCGGTACTCGCTATCCCGGTTTGCTGGGCGATGTTGCTGAAATGGTCCTGCCCCATATTCAGTTGGAGTGAATTGTACATATACTGATAATGGTATCCCTCTTTGCGAGTCAGGTAGTCAAAGCGGGCAACATCCATGGAGGCCATTAAGGTTTTGGAC